>JAJZLQ010000010.1 GCA_021850605.1 Actinomycetes bacterium | reverse complement strand
TTTTCCCTCGTGTTACCCGGGCGAATGAGTGGTAACTTTGCATGCCGACGAGCCATGGAGGACCGGTTCGTGACCGACGTCCTCGGCCCCGCGGATGCCCGGTCGATGCCTGGGAGCCCGGGTCTGAGCCATGGGCACACCGAGGTCGGCCGCACGCGGCGTGGATGGCCGCGGTCGAGGGGGTTAGTGGATCTCTCGGTGGCGGAGCTTGGTCCGGGGCAAGGAAAGGGTGAATGCTATGAGCGAACGGCGCCCGGTAAGGATTGCCAACTGCTCCGGCTTCTACGGGGATCGCTTCTCCGCTGCCCGCGAGATGGTGGAGGGTGGGCCGATAGACGTCCTTACCGGCGACTATCTCGCCGAGCTGACCATGTTGATTCTTTGGAAGGCGCGCATGAAGGATCCCGGTGCCGGGTACGCCCGCACCTTCGTGGCCCAAATGGAGCAGGTGCTGGGGACCTGCATGGATCGCGGCATCAAGGTCGTGTCCAACGCCGGTGGGCTCAATCCCGCCGGACTTGCCTCCCAGCTCGCGGCCCTGGCCGAGAAGCTTGGTCTCCAGCCCCGCATCGCCTGGGTCGAAGGTGACGACATCTCGGGAAGCGTTACGGGGCTTCTTGACAAGGGGCATCCCTTGGCGAACATGGACACCGGCCAGTCTCTTGCGGAGGCGGGTGTCACGCCGATAAGCGCCAACGCGTACCTGGGAGGATTCGGAATCGCCGAGGCACTTGCCGCCGGGGCGGACATCGTCGTGACCGGCCGCGTGACCGACGCATCGCTCGTAGTGGGGCCGGCGGCGTGGTGGCACGGCTGGCGCCGTGACGACTACGACCGTCTTGCCGGCGCCGTTGTGGCGGGGCACGTGATCGAGTGCGGCGCCCAGGCTACTGGCGGGAACTACGCCTTCATCGAGGAGATCGCGGATCGCCGCGTTCCCGGCTTCCCTATCGCCGAGGTGGCTGCGGACGGATCGTCGGTGATCACTAAGCATCCCGACACCGGGGGCCTGGTTTCGGTGGGCACGGTCACAGCCCAGCTGCTATACGAAATTGCGCAGCCGGCCTACGCGAATCCCGACGCGGTGGCACTTTTCGACACGGTCGATCTGGAGCAGGTGGGCAAGGACCGCGTCCGCATCTCCGGAGTGCGAGGGGCCGAGCCGCCGGCCAAGCTCAAGGTGGCGCTCAATTATCTGGGCGGTTATCGCAACTCGATGACCCTTGTGCTGACAGGCCTCGACATCGAGGCCAAGGCGGCCTGGGCCGAGGAGGAGCTCTTCTCGGTTCTGGGTGGCAAGCAGCGCTTCGACGCGGTCGACGTTCACCTTGCGCGCTTCGACAGGGAGGACTCCCCGGACAACGAGCTGGCCACGGCTCATCTCCGGATCACCGTCATGGACTCCGATCCGTCCAAGGTCGGGCGCGCATTTTCGAACGCGGCGGTGGAGCTGGCCCTGGGCGGCTATGCGGGCTTCCATGCCACCACGCCCCCGGGGGCGGAGAGCGCCTTTGGCGTCTACTGGCCCGCACTGGTCGACTCGTCCGAGGTCGTCCACACCGTTGTCCTCCCGGACGGGAGTCGCCGTGTGATCGAGCATCAAGGCGGAGCGGGTCAGCCTAAGGACGTGCCGCAGGCTACGGGGAGGCCGGTCGGCGCCGAAGCCGGCCCGACTCGCCGCGCACCTTTAGGAAGAGTATGCGGGGCCAGGAGCGGTGACAAGGGTGGCAACGCCAACGTGGGACTCTGGGCTCGGGACGACCCGTCCTACGAATGGCTCGCCTCCTACCTGGACGTGGAGCGCTTCAAGGAGCTGCTGCCGGAGGCGGCCGAGTTGGAGGTGCGCCGCTACGAGCTTCCCAACCTCCGCGCGCTCAATTTCGTCGTGGTGGGCCTGTTGGGCAAAGGGGTGGCGGCCTCCACTCGTCCCGATCCCCAGGCCAAAGGGCTGGGGGAGTTCATCCGTTCGCGATACGCGCAGATCCCGGTGCGCCTGCTGCCCGCGGAGAACGCATGAGCGATCTTGCCCGTGCGGCCTCGAGCGTCTCGGTAAACGGGATCTTCCAGCGCGCGTTCCGGATCTTCGCAGACCGGGTGGCCGTCACTTCCGGGGACGAATCCTGGACCTATGCCGAACTCGGCGAGCGCGCCGAGCGGCTGGCAGCCGCGCTGTGGGCGCTGGGGGTGCGCAAGGGGGACCGGGTGGCGGTGCTCTCCGAGACGCGCCCGGAGTACGTCCAGGCATATGCCGCCTTGGCCAGGTTGGGCGCCGTCGTCCTGACACTGAACATTCGTCTTCACCCGGATGAGATCGCCTGGTGTGTCGAGCACGGCCGCCCCAAGGCGGTGATCACCTCGGGCGGTATGCGCCACCTGCTCGACGGCGTCCGTGGAGGTGCCCGGGTCGAGACCTGGATCTGCATGGAAGACGGCATCGATGGCGACCTTTCTTTTTCGGAGCTCGAGGGAGGGAACCACCCTGAGCCGCCCGAAGTCGAGATCGAGGGCGCCGACATCCACAACATCCTTTACACCTCCGGCACCACCGGCCGGCCCAAGGGGGCGATGATCAGCCAGGCGGCCGCGGCCATTCGCGGCCAGCGCCTTGCACAGTGGTTCTCCCTCACGGCCGACGACGGATTCGTCGGTTGGCTTCCCCTATTCCACTGCGGTGGCGACGAGTCGCTTTATGCCACGACGATGACGGGCGGAACCTATGCCGCCCTCAGCAAGGCGGATCCGGTGCGGATGTTCGAAGCCATCGAGCGCCACCGGCTTTCATGGACGCTGTTGCTGCCCGGCGTTATCACTGAGTTCCTGCGTCATCCGCGCCGCGGGGAGTACGACCTCTCCAGCCTCCGCTTTGCCATCGGCTATGCGAACATGGCCCCCCACGTGGTGGCCGAGCTGACGCGGGAACTCGGGATCGGCTTCTTCGACGCATTTGGCCAGACCGAGTCCAGCTATCTGCTTGCCCACGGA
This sequence comes from Actinomycetes bacterium, assembly GCA_021850605.1. GTDB lineage: Bacteria > Actinomycetota > Acidimicrobiia > Acidimicrobiales > Acidimicrobiaceae > Acidithrix. Next base: position 43,345 of record JAJZLQ010000010.1, on the reverse strand, counting down.
TACTCGGGTCCCGGGGAAATGCCGAGCTTGCGCAAGGTTCCCAGCCCCCTTATGGAGGTGCGCATCGTGGACTCCTCAATGAACGAGGTGCCCGTCGGCGTGCCGGGCGAGTGCGTGGTAAGGGGACCTAGCGTCATGTCGGGGTACCTGGACGACGCCGCGGCCACCGCTGAGGCATTTCAGGGCGGCTGGCTCCACACCGGAGACGTTCTTGTGCGTCACGTAGACGGCGCGCTGTCGTTCGTCGATCGGAAAAAGTACTTGATCAAGACAGGCGGCGAGAACGTCTATCCGGCCGAGGTCGAGCAGGCGATCAACTCCCACCCGGCCGTTCAGGAGGCCTGTGTGTTCGGCGTGCCCGACGAGCGCTGGGGCGAGACTCCAAAGGCGGTCGTGGTGGTGCGCCCGGGAGTTTCACTTACGAGGCAGGAGGTCGCGGCCTGGTGCCGAGAGCGCCTTGCGGGCTACAAGCGGCCCCGATACGTGGAGTTCGCCACCGCCGATGACCTGCCGCGCTCCACCACCGGGAAGCTGCAAAGGCATATTCTCGCCGAGCGGGGAAGCCGTGACGAGGAGGCGGTGTAAAGGGGCGGCTCTGTCGTGGCAGCGTGGTCGGCTAGCCGGGCGTTCCGCACATGCAGGGTTGAAGGGTGCTTCCACGGGTCCAGGGTGATGTGATCACCGCCTGGTGGTCCCTTCGGCCTGCTCGAACGCTCGGATGGACAGGGTTTCAAGCTCTCTGACGAGTTGGTGGAGTTTCCGGGCGTTGTCGAACCACTCCTGGTAGTGGGCCTGCTGGTCCTCGGTGATCTTGCGGGTCACGGTCCTGCCGTCGACACTCCTCGTCCAGGTCAGGTAGGGACCGTGTAACACGGGCGGGTTGTCTTGACAGTGGCAGCCGGCTTTGCCGCACTTGGTGCTGCGCCACACCAGGCTTCCCGGCAGGGCAAAGCCGATCTCGCCCAGTGAGGACGCAATGCGCTCTTGGGCTCTTCGTTGTCGAGCTCCGGGTTCGGCCATCATCTTCTCCTTCGGATATCTGCGTCTCGTACTCTTGAAGCGTATACGCTTCAAGAGTACGATGCAATCACCACCCAGGAGGTCGCCGTGACCAGACGTCGGATCCGCTACGGAGAACCCGGCGTGGAAAAGGCACTGGGGGCGCTCCCGGTCATCGCCGAGTTCTGCCGACGTCTCGACATCGGTGGCATGGTCGACCGGGCCTGCCCGGTGCGCGACATCGCCTATGCCACCCACGGTCAGGTAATCGAGGCCCTGGTGGCCAACCGGTTGACCTCTCCCACCCCACTGGTCCATGTGGAGGACTGGGCCAGGGACTGGGCGATCCAAGAGGTGTTCGACCTTGCCCCCAATGTCTTGAACGATGACCGCATCGGGCGGGCTCTGGATGCCGTCGCCCCCGAATTGGCAGGCATCGTCGGTTCCATCGGCGCCAGGGCGATCGCTGAGTTCGGGATCGACGTGGCCCGGATCCACTGGGACATGACCTCGATCAGCCTCTATGGCGCCTACCGCTCAGCCGAGGCCGACTACATCGAACCCCGCTTCGGGCACCCGAAGGATCGCCGCCCGGACCTGCTGCAGGTCCAGGCCGGCCTTGCGGTCAGTGCTGACGGAGGTATCCCGATCTGGCACCGGGCCTATGACGGCGGGGCCGGTGAGATTGCCCAGGTGGTCCCGGCAATGGAGGCACTTGCCACGCTGGCCCAGGAGCGGCGCTTCCTGATGGTCGGGGACTCCAAACTGGTGTCCTATCCCAACCTGCGGGCGATGATCGAAGCCCAAGTGACCTTCATCGCCCCGGCGTCCAAGTCCTACGTCGGTGCCGAGGTGCTCGCCGCCTGCGACTTCAATGCCGCTCTCCCTGTCGACTACGTAGCAGAGCGGGATGCCAACAAGTCGGCTGAGGAGCGGGGGTCCTACCGGGTGTCGGAGGACACCATGGTCATCGCTGGCAAGAAGAAGTCCGACCCCGACCTCTGCCTGCGTCGGGTGTTCGTGTGGTCGAGTGCCCGGGCTGGTGCGGCTGCAAAGGCAAGGGAGAAGAAGCTGGCACGGGCCCGTAGTGACCTCGAGCGCCTCGGTCGAGGACTCGGGGGGCGGTACTACCCAAGCCAGAAGGAGGTCGTCGAACGGATCGCGGTAATCACACGGGAGCACCGGGTCAAGGCCAGCCTGATAACCATCGTCGGCACCGACCCGGTGACGGCCAAGCCCATCTTGGAGTGGCACTTCGATGAGGCCGCCCTGGAGCGCGAGGCCTCAACCGATGGATGGTACGCACTGCTCACCAACCTCGGACCCGAGGTCAGCACCGCCGACGTGCTTCGCAACTACAAGGGCCAGGAGGCGGCGGAACGGCGCTACTCCAACTTGAAAGGACCGATCGCCGTTGCACCCATGTTCTTGAAGAACAATCGCCGCATCGAGGTGCTCATCAGCGTCATCTGCCTGGCGTTGCTCATCTTCAGCCTGGTCGAACGGGCGGTACGTCTGGCCCTCAGCCCCGAGGTCAAACTCGCCGGGCTGTGGGCGGGACGGCCGGCCAAGCCCACCGGACGGCTCATCTTCATCGCCCTCTCCCGCCTACGGCTCATACCGGCCAGTGGAACGAACCCGGCCGAGATCCCAAGACCGCCGCCGCTCCAGGCCCACATCCTGGATCTACTCGGCGTCGATCCACGAAGACCTCGCTGAAGAGTCGCAGCTCAAGAGTCGGGAGACATCGCACCTGCATGTGCTGAAAGCCCGGCTAGCCGCGCAGGATCGCTCCACCCGGCTTGACCGCCGCAGCAATGGCGCGCTCCCGGATTACCCGCAGTTCGGCTTCGCCAAGCGTCCGGTCGCTGGCGGCGACCGTGACCCTGTAAGTGAGCGAGCGGCCACTGGCGCCGAGATACTCGTCGATCAGCTGCACTCGCGCCTCCAGACCAGCCAGGGCTTCGCCGACCCTCTTTTCCAGATGCGCGGCAAGCGTTTCGCTGTCCACCGCAAAGGAGAGGTCGAATTCGGCCCGCGGGTATGGCGATACCGAGACGGCGCGCTTCAGCTCAGGCTCCACGAAGAGTGTGGCTGCCAGATCAAGCTCCAAATAGCCCGCCTGGCCAGTCGCCGCCTCGCCGCCCACATGTGCGAGAGCCTGGGGATGCAGCATCCCGAGCGCTCCGGCGACTCGTGACCCGGCGACCAGCACGAGCGAGTTTCCCGGGTGGAGGCCGAGATAGCCGGCCTGAGCAAGATCACCCGGGCCAATCTCCGCGGAACGGACCAGCTCGAAGCCGGAGGAGAGGTCGAGTCCGAAGCGATCGAAAAGATCGGCAAGCAGGCCGTAGGCGTGCTCGGGTCCGCCATCGCCGCGGTAGGAGAGCCAGGCGGCCCTCTCTGTCTCATCGGGAAAATCAGCACCCGCCGCCGGGATGGAAAAGACCTTTCCCAGTTCGAAGAGGTCGACACGAGCCTCGCCGCGCCGCAGGTTGGCACCGAGCGACCGCAGCATGCCAGGGACCAGGGACCGGCGGAGAACCGACTCTTCCGCAGCCATCGGGTTGGACACCGTGATCTTGGCCGCGTCGTCGCCGTAGGCCTCCTGTTCGCCCGGGGCAAGGAGAGTCGCCGACCAAGCCTCCTGGAACCCGCGAGCGGCGGAGAACTCCGAAATCGCCCTGCGCATCCGCTGAGCGTGGGTCAGATGCCCCACCTTGGGGACCAGGAGTTGCCTGCGCTCAATGTTCGCGTAACCGTAATGGCGTGCGAACTCCTCCACCAGGTCCGCCTCTATTCGCACGTCGGGCCTATTGCTCGGTATCACGAACTCGAGCACGCCTTCCTCGGCCCGGTGCCAGGAGAAGCCCATCAATTCGAGATCACCCACCAGCTTCTCGATAGGCAGGCTGGCTCCGAGCAGAGACTCCAGACGAGCCAAGCGCAGGCGCACCACAGCGGGAGCCGAGGTCCGCCGGTAGGAGGCGATCGCCTCGGGCAAAACGCCGAGCAGCTGCGAGTAACGCGCCAGCGCCGGTTCGGCGATTTCGGGGTCCACGCCGCGCTCGAAGCGGGCCGAGGCCTCCGATCGCAAACCGAGGCGCTTGGAGGTCTTGGCGATCATCTGTGCAGAAAAGTGCGCCACTTCGAGGAGCACCGACCGGGTGTCGGCACCGATCTCCGAGGACTCCCCGCCCATAACCCCGGCTAAGCCGATGGCCCGGTCGTTGGAGTCCACGATCACCATGTCCACCGCCGGAGCGCCACCTTTGGGGACCGAGAGCGCCCGCCTCTTGCCATCAAGGGTGGTCAGTTCCTCGCCTACGCCGGCTTCTCTAACCCCCACATACGCGGCCGGCAATGCAGCCAGGTCATAGGGGTGCGTAGGCTGGCCAAACTCGAGCATCACGTAGTTGGAGGCATCGACCGCGGCCGAGATCGAGCGCATTCCCGCCAGGCCCAGGCGCCGCGGCACGTAATCGGGCACCACAGCCATCGAAACGTCGCCGAATCGAGCGAGAAGTAGCGCATCGCAGCCTTCGGTGCGTACCGCGCCGGGGTCGAGGTCGGAGCTCTTGACGCCGGAGAGATCGGCCAAAGCCGGAATCGAGAACGGCAGCCCGAAATGCACCGCCAGCTCACGGGCCACGCCAAGGTGGCAGTTGGCATCCGGCCGGTTTGCCTCGATGGCCAAGTCGAAGACGATGTCGGGGACAACGTTGATGGCCTCGGCCAGCGGCGCACCGGGATCGGTCTCCTTGTCCAGGAGCAGGAGGCCATCGTAGTCGGTGCCCAGCGCGAGCTCACGGGCCGAGCAAAGCATGCCATGGGACTCGACACCCTTCATCTTGCGCAGCCCAATGGCGAAGTCCCCGGGGAGCACAGTGCCGACCCGCGCCAGGGGTACGTGATCGCCCTCGGAGAAGTTGAAGGCCCCGCAAACGATCTGCTCGAGCTCCCCGGCTCCGGCATCGACCATGATCCGCCGGATGCGGTCGGCTCCCTTTATGGGATGGATCTCGACCACCTTGGCAACCACGACACGGTCGAGACCCATGCCGCTCTTCTCGATACCCTCGACCACCAGGCCGCGGGCGTTCATCGCATCGGCGAGGGTGGCGGCAAGCACGTCATAGTAGCCCTGAGCCTCACCGTCGGCCAGCGAATAGAAATCGGCGAAGTCGCACAGCCAGGAGAGAACGGCTCTCATCTTGTTTCAGGGGCTCCTTTCAGGCGGCGGACCGCGGGCGGGAATTTACGGGCGCCGCCTCCTGGGCGGCTGCAGCCAAGGTCAGACCGAGGAAAGGTAGCGGATGTCGTTTTCAGTGAGGACCCGCATGTCGGGGATCTCCCAACGCATCTGCGCCAGGCGATCGATACCGAAACCGAACGCGAAGCCCGAGTACTCCTCGGAATCCACCCCTACGGCCTCGAACACGTTGGGATGGACCATCCCGCATCCTCCGAGTTCGATCCAGCCCGTGTGCGAGCATGTCCGGCAGCCGCTTCCCTTGCAGATCGTGCAAGTGATCTCGAACTCCGCCGACGGTTCGGTAAAGGGGAAATAGGCCGGCCTGAGCCGTGACGTAATATCGGGCCCAAAATACTCCCTGGTGAAGTTCTCGATGGTGCCGGCCAAATGCCCGAAGGTAATGCCCTTATCGACCACGAGTCCTTCGATCTGATGAAACCCGACGGTATGCCGTGCATCCGCCGTGTCTCGGCGGAAAACGCGTCCGGGCATGATGGCGTAGATGGGAAGCTCGCGGTTCTGCATCACCCTCACCTGGACAGGAGACGTGTGGGTACGCAGCACCATCGAATCCTCTTCACCCAGGTTGAGATAGAAGCTGTCCTGGCCATCCCGGGCCGGGTGGTATTTGGGAATGTTGAGAGCCTCGAAGTTGTACCACTCCGACTCGACCTCCGGCCCCTCCTCGACCGTAAAGCCCATGCCGACGAAGATGTCTTCGAGCTGGATGCGGGTACGCGTTACCAGATGTAGCCGTCCCGCTCCGCGTCGCGCACCTGCAACGAGGGCGCTGGGATCACCCGCCGTGGCGGCAAGACGCTCCTGGCGCGCCGCCTCCTCCAGGGCGGGTGCCGCGGCGGCGATATCCGCCTCAATGCGTTCGCGAAGGGCGTTGATAAGCTCACCGGCCTTCGGGCGCATCTCGGCGGGCATCGCGCCAAGCTGGCGATATACCAGGGCGACCTTGCCTTTCTTGGAAACGAACTCGGAACGAAGCGTCTCGAGATCGTGGAGGGAGGCCACCGCGGCTGAGCGCCCACGATACTCGCCCTCGATGCTTGAAAGCGTTGATGAAAGCTCTTCTAGATCCATTACCTGGTCGTTCCACGAGAGAATGTCACCCGAAATTCTATCGGGGCGAAGTCTTGGCCGAGAATCCCTCAAGATGGCCCAGCCACAACCGCGGCTGCGGAGCCACATCGCGCAACCAGCCCTGGAGGCTTGTGCCACCGGCCGCGGCTCGATTGCAGAATGACGCCGCCATTGGTGATCGTCGCCGGCCGGCTTTCACGCACCGCCTCTTTGTCTGAGCGACTCGAAAAGAAGAACGGAGGTCGCGATGGCGACGTTCAATGATTCGAGCGACCCGACAGTGGGGATGCGCACCCACTCGCCTATGTGGGAGGCCACCTCGACCGAAATTCCGGTGCCCTCGTTTCCCACCACGAGTGCCAGCCTTCCCGTCAAGTCGGAGTCAAAGCAGCTCACCTCGGCTTGTGCCGACGTGCCCACCAGGCGATAACCACTCTCGAGCGCACGGGCCAGTAACCCCTGCTTCGAATCGGGACGCCGGCATTCGACGAAGAAGATGGATCCGGCCGAGGCGCGCACGGTCTTGGGATTGTAGGGATCGACGGATCCGGGAAGAAAGACCACCGAGGAAACGCCTGCAGCGTGTGCGGAACGCAGGATCGTCCCCGCATTGCCCGGGTCGCGGATCTCGTCGAGGACGACGGTGATTCCCCCCGTCATCGGCGCGTCCGCCATCGGACCTGGCATGCGCGCAACAGCGGCTAGGCCCTGGGGGGTCTCGGCACTGAGGACGGAACTCAATACGCCGGCTTCCACTTCATCCACCGGAACGTCCGCCGAAGCCGCAAGATCGAGCACACCAGCCCAGTCATCGGCCAGGGCGGAAGAATAGAAGACGCCCTCCAATTCGGCCGAGGCGCGCAGCGCAGCCTCAACCGCACGGGGGCCTTCCACCACAAAAGCCCCCTGTTCATGACGGAAGCTGGCCTTTTCCGCCAGCTTCCTGATCCTCTTAACCCTTGCACTGGAAGGGCCAAGCGTCACCGCGGCACCCTCCACCCCGGGGCGGCCATTGCTAGGCGCTCTTCTGCTCCAGCGCGGCCTTGGCAGCTGCCGCTATCTGGGAGAACGCAGCGGAATCCTTGACCGCCAGATCGGCTAGAACCTTGCGGTCGAGCTCGATCTCCGCCAGACGCAAGCCTGCTATGAGCTGGGAGTAGCTAATGCCGTTCTCCCGTGCCGCCGCATTGATGCGCTGAATCCACAGCTTGCGGAACTCGCCCTTGCGCGCCCTGCGATCGCGGAACGCGTACGCAAGGGAGTGCATGACGGCTTCGTTCGCGGAACGGTACGCACGCGACCGATCCCCATAGAAACCCTTGGCCTGCTCGAGAACCGCCTTGTGGCTCTTTCTGGCAGCTACGCCCCTCTTGACTCTTGCCATCTCAAAATCCCTTTTTCTTCGCTAATCACACCCGGCGAATTGTCGCCCCGGGTCTCTTAGATCCCCAGCATCTTGCGGACGGTCTTCGCCTGGCCGCCGGCAACCTCGGCCTCGCGCCCCAGGCGCCGGGTGCGCGTCGACGACTTCTTCTCCAGCAGGTGAGCACGGTAAGACTTGCGGCGAAGGATCTTGCCGTTGGCAGTCACCTTGAAGCGCTTCTTCGCGCCGGTCTCCGTCTTCATCTTGGGCATTTCTTCTCCTTGGTTACAAAAAAGGGCACGCAAAGCCACCCATTGGCGGCACCGCCGCCATCGAGGAAAACTGCTCCTGGCATGCGCCTGGCCGGCCCGCGGGCTCCTTCGCCCAGCCCCTTAGGCCTCTTCGGCCTGCACTTCGGCCTCGTGAGCCGGAGCCTTGGCGGTCGCCCGCTTGTCGGGGGCAAGAACCATCACCATGTTCTTGCCATCCAGCTTGGCAGCGGCTTCAATCTTGGCGATTGCGGCGGTCCGCTCCTCGATCTTCTCGAGAATGTGCCTCCCCAGATCAGGGTGAAAGACCTCCCGCCCCCGGAACATGACCGTGACCTTGACCTTGTGACCCTCCCCGAGGAACTTGATGACCTGCTTGGTTTTGGTCTCGAAGTCTCCGGTTCCGATCTTGGGACGGTACTTCATCTCCTTGAGCTGGGAGCTGACCGATTTACGCCGGGACTCCCTCGCCCTCTGAGCGCTGTCGAACTTGAACTTGCCGTAGTCCATGATCCGGCAGACCGGAGGAACCGCCATCGGCGCCACCTCCACCAGGTCCAGGTCCATGCTCTTTGCAAGCTCCAGAGCCTCGGCGGCACTCTTGATTCCGAGCTGGTTACCCTCGGGATCCACCAAGCGGACTTCCCGGGCCCTGATGCGCTCGTTAATCCGCGGTTCGCCAGTTGTCGCAGTTGCTATTTAACACCACTCCCTACGCAAGTTACCCATCGGGTAACGACCAATTGCGAATCCAACCTACACAAAAAGTGCAGCTCATATTCGCAGCCAGCCAATCAAAATTCGGCTCACGCCGAACTGGAAAGCGCTGATCAGCACGGCTTTCGAGCCGCCGCTGGACCTAGCCCGCCGGAATCGATCCGACAGGGCGGCCGGCAAACCGGCACTTGCAGCACATCCAGGCCAATTATTCTAGCTGGAATGAGCACCTTGTGGACACCCGAAGGCGAATACGAGCCGCACCAAAGCGGCGATACCCCGGCGGGCGCGCAGGAGGAGTATGCGGAACCCACGGCCGACCAGCTCCGCGAGGCCCAGCGCATCGCGGACGAGTTGCGTGGCGCCGACCCTGCCGTGGTGGTCGCAAACCATTGCTACGGTCTCTTCGAACTCGCGGCGGTGCACCTGTCGAACCAGCCGCCCAATCTCTCGGCGGCGGCCATGGCCATCGATGCACTCGCGGGCATCCTCGATCAGCTCGGCGAGCGGCTTGGCCAGTACCGCCCAGAGCTTTCCGACGCGCTCGGCCAACTTCGGTTGGCTTTTATCCAGCTCTCCTCCGTCGGGCCCCAGGATGGAGGGAGCGCCTGAAGGTGCTCCTCGGCCGGCTTGCCGCCTGGCATTTAGCGGGGGAGCAGGAGAACATATCCCGCTTCGAGACCACCGTCGGGCGCGAATCCAAGCCGAACCGCCACCGCCGCACCCACGGGAACCTGACGCGAGCCGTCGGAAATCACCATGCAGTGAAATTGCACCAGCGTGGCGGGGTGTTCGATCAAGCGCAGCTCTCCCAGGCCGCTATCGGCATTGAAACTTTCCACCACTCCCAGGTGGAGGCCACCCAGCGCTACCGACGACGCAAGGTTGGACCGCAGGGAGGAGTCCATCGCTTGGCTATGGAACGATCTTCGAAAGTGGGATCTCCAGAATGCCCGTCGCGCCTGCATCGCTGAGGGCGGGAATGAGGGTGTTGATCCCCTTGCGCGGCACCACCGCCTCCACTGCGTACCCGGCGTGGCCGAAAAGCTCGGCCATAGTGGGCGCTTTCATGGCAGGGAGGAGGGCAATGACCTTGTCCAGGTCACCCGAGGAGACGTTCAGCTTGAGAAGCACGTGCTTTCGTGCCGCCAGCGAGCCGGAGAGGAGCGTATAGAGCTGCTCCATGGCGTGGCGCTTGACCGGGTCGGCGGCGGCTTCCTTGTTGGCGAGCAACTCAGTATGGGAAACCAGGATCGTGTCGACAATGCGCAGGCCGGCCGCGTGCAATGCGCGCCCCGTCTCGGTAATCTCCACCACGGCGTCAGCAATCTCAGGTATCTTGGCTTCGGTGGCCCCATAGGAAAGCTGGATCTCGGCCTCTGTACCGTGCGAGGCGAAATAACGGCTAGTCAGGTTCGGATATTCAGTGGCGACACGGACTCCGTCTCCCAGCTCTGCCGCGGTCTTGGCCTTGGAATCGCGCGCCACCGCCAATACAACCTTGATGGGGTTGCTCGTAGCCTTGGAGTATTCGAGCTTCCCGATCGAAACAAGGTCGGCTCCGGTCTCCTCCACCCAATCGCGTCCCGCGATCCCCAGGTCGAAAAGCCCCCGCTCCAAGTAGGTAGGGATCTCCTGGGGCCGGAGTATCCGCACTTCGTCGATGCGCGGATCGTCCACCTTGGCCCTATAGTCCACGTCCGACGAGCGCTCGACAACCAGGTCGGCCGAGGCAAAGAGTTCCATCGTCGCCCTCTCGAGCGATCCCTTGGGTAGGACAAGTTTCAGCATTGCACCGCTTCCGCGCACTAGACAATCAGGCTTGGCTGCCCTACAAACTAGTGCGACGGCTTGGCCACCTGAACCCTGGCCCCGCTGCTCAGCGGCTCCCCCCACCCAGGCCACGCAGCATGGCCAGGCCAATAGCGATGCCCTTGCGAACCTTGGGATCCGCTAGCGAGCGCATCAGCTCCGAGAGCTTCGGAGTTCCTACGCGCTTCACTTCGGCGGCTCCCTCACGCAGGCCCGCCTGAACACCCGTGAGGATTGCCGGATCCAGCTGGCCGGCGAGCCCCAGGAATCTCGCAAGATTCTCCACCCCCTGGCGGGTGGAGGGGTTGTCCATCCGCTCCATAACGATCGCCAACGCGTTCGGCCCTTCCTCCAGCAGCCCGTTGACAAGCTCGACCACGCCGGAGTCGACAAGGTTCTCGCGCAGCCTGGCGAACTCCACCGCCGTCTGGTCGTAGACCGGGCCTCTGGACAGGCCCAGTTCGATGGGCTCAGCCATGTCTAAAGCCCTCCTTCCTTGCGCCTCGCAGGAGGCTCGGCGTAGTCGGAGCGGCCCCACTTGGACTCGATATTGATCCCGAGCTGAGGTTTGCGATTGCCGTAGCGGAAATTCCTGCGCGGCAACGGAGAGGCTCCCTCGGCCTCCAGCACTTCCAACCTCACCGCCAACTCCTTATATGCCGGGGTATGGGTCGCCCGGTCCGTGAAGTCGGAGGTGAGCACGTTGATCGCGGACTCATTGCGCTGAGAGTTCATTGGCATGTACAGCTCATCGCCCGTGACCCGCTCGGTAACCAATGCACGGGCGCGCACCGAGCCGCGTCTCGATATCAAGCGCACAAGCGAGCCGTCCTGGATCCCCCGTTTCCCCGCCAGTTCGGCGGAGACCTCCACGAAGGTATCCGGGGTCATTTGAGTAATCCCTGCGGACTTGTATGTGAGGTTTCCCTCGTGGAAGTGCTCCAACAGCCGCCCGTTGTTGAGGTGCAGGTCATAGTCGCCATCCACCTCCTCGGAGAGCGGCTCCCAGGCAAGGGGATACAGCCTGGCCTTCCCGCTCGGGAAGTGGAAGGTCTCCGCGTACAACAAGGGTGAGTCCGATCCATCGGCGGCCACCGGCCACTGCTGGCTGCCGTAGCCCTCAAGGCGCTCGTAGCTGACACCGGCAAAGAAATCCGCGGATGCAGCGGCCTCGGCCATCACCTCTTCGGGCGAAGAGTAGCTCCACTCCGCCCCCATGGCGTTGGCGACACCTTGCACAATCCTCCAGTCCGGCCGCGAATCGCCCAGAGGCTCCATCACCTGATACAGGCGCTGGATGCGCCGCTCCGTGTTGGTGAAGGTTCCCTCCTTCTCGAGTGAAGGGCTGGCAGGAAGCACGACGTCGGCGAACCTGGCGGTACTGGAGAAGAAGATGTCCTGCACCACGAAGAACTCGAGCTTTGTGAATGCATCCTGCACATGCAGGCTGTTGGCGTCGACAAGCCCCATGTCCTCGCCCATGAGGTACAGCCCGTGGACCTGCCCCTCGTGCATCGCGGCCACCATCTCGTGATTGTCGAGCCCCTTGGCCAAAGGCAACTTCACCTCCCACGCCGCCTCCCACTTGGCAACTATGCCCGGATCCGAGACCGGCTCGTAACCGGGCAGGTAGGCGGGCATGGCACCGAAGTCCGAGGCTCCCTGCACGTTGTTGTGCCCGCGTAGTGGATACGCTCCGCAGCCCTCGCGACCGTAGTTGCCCGTCACCAGGAGAAGGTTGGAGATGGCCGTCGAGGTGTCGCTTCCGCCGGCGTGCTGGGTCACGCCCATCGCCCACAAAACCGCCACCCCTTGGGCCTGGGCGATCTCTACGGCGACCTGCTCGAGGACTTCGGCCCCGATGCCGCACGCCTTGCTTGCGAACTCCATGTCGAAGGGCGCAAGGCTCTCGCGGTAGGCGTCGAGCCCCTCCACGCGTTCAGACAGGAACGCCTCGTCGGCCAGCCCGGAATCAAGAATGTACTTGGTGACCGCGGACAACCAGATCATGTCCGTGCCAGGCTTGGGGTGCAGGTGAATGTCGGCGCGCTCCGCCATCTCGTTCTTGCGCAGGTCCGACACGATGAGGCGCTGGGAATTGAGCTTGTGCGCACGCTTGACCCGAGTGGCGATCACCGGGTGGCTCTCCGCCGTGTTCGACCCGATGACCACCACCAGAGACGCCTTCGCGATGTCGGAGATGGACCCGGAGTCGCCGCCGATCCCTACTGTGCGCCACAGCCCCATCGTCGCGGGACTCTGGCAATAGCGGGAGCAGTTATCCACGTTGTTCGTGCCCACCACGGCCCTGGCGAGCTTCTGCATCAGGTAGTTCTCTTCATTGGTGCACTTGGAGGAGGAGATAAACGCCAGTGAATCGGCGCCATGCAGGGCTTTGATCCTGGCAAGAGATTCACCCACGTAGGCAAGGGCCTCGTCCCAGCCCGCCTCCACAAAACGGTCGCCCCTGCGGATCAGGGGTGTTCTGAGACGCTCACCGGAATTGACGAATTCCCACCCGAACTTTCCCTTGATGCAGGTGGAGATGCCGTTGGCGGGCCCCTGGGAGGGCTGCACCTTCAGAATCTTGCGACCTTTGGTCCAGATTTCGAAGGAGCAGCCAACCCCGCAATAGGTGCAGACGGTCTTGGTACGCTTTATCTGCGCGCCACGCAACTGGCGTTCGGCCTCGGACAGTGCCATGACCGCTTGAATACCGGTAGCGGGCTCGGCCGCCTTGGTGATGGAGATCATCGGTTCCTTGAGAGCCGAGGGCAATGAACTCAAGTATCCGGCCTCGCCCACCATGCCCTTTTCCATCAGCGCATTGCAGGGGCAGACGGTCACGCAATGGCCGCACCCCACACAGCTAGAACGACCGGCGGGCACACCCCCGTCCCACACCACCCTGGGCCTCTCGAGGCTCCAGTCGATGGACAATGTCTCGTTCACCTGGAGGTCCTGGCAGGCCTCGACACAGCGGCCGCAAAGGATGCACTGGCCCGGGTCGTAGCGGTAGAAGGGGTGGCTGTCGTCGACTTCGTAGGGCTTGGGCTCGAAGGAGTAGCGAGGATGCATGATTCCGCTCATCGCCACCGTCTGGTGAATGACGCAGTCGCCGTTGTTGTTTTCGCAAAGGGTGCAATAAAGGTCATGATTCCGCAGGATGCGGCTGAGCCCTTCGTCGCGGGCCGCGGCCGCCTGCCGACCGTTCGTAACCACCCGACAGTCGCCTTGAACGTGCTCGCCGCAGGCGCGCACCAGCTTTCCGTCAAGCTCCACCCAACAGCTGTCGCAGCTTCGCAGTGGTCCGAGCACCGGGTTGTAGCACACCTGGGGCAGCCACGTGCCCGAGCGATTGACAACTTCAAGCAGAAGTTCGCCCTCCGCAGCCTCTACGGGTTCGCCGTTGACGCTCACCGAGAAAGCCACCATCCCTCCCTTCCACTGGCCGGCGCAGGATCCCCTTTGCAAAGAAGGCGCCCACTTTCCCGACCTTACGACTCCACAAACTCTACGCCAGCCAAAGGGGGTATTCGTGCCAGCGGAGCTGGCGAATGCTCTCACTAGCCTGGGATCGTGCGCCAAGATTCCCGCCCCAAAGCCAAGGTGCTCACTATATCGGATGGGGTCATCGCGGGCACTCGCCAGGACACTTCCGGCGAGGCTCTGGCGGCACTATTGGCCGAAAACGGCTTCGAACTTGTGGAGCGTGCCGCCTGCACGGACGGTGTCGGACCGGTTTCGGCAAGCCTCGAGGCGATGGCGGAGGGCTTCACCGGACTGATCGTCACCACCGGCGGGACCGGGTTTACCTCACGCGACCTTACGCCCGAAGCGACCTCGGCGGTGATCGACCGCGAAGCGCCCGGTTTCGCCGAGGCAATGCGTGCCGTCAATCCTCTCGGCATGCTCTCCCGGGGAGTGGCGGGCATTCGCGGGAACGCGCTGATCCTCAACACTCCGGGCTCACCCAAGGGCTCCGTGGAGATGCTGGCCGTCGTAATCCGGTACATCCCCCATGCCCTCTCCCTGCTGGGCGACCCGCACGCCGAACACCCCGGCTCAACGGCAGGCTGAAGGTGGCTCGCCTGCCAAACGACGAGCAGATGATGGACTTGGCCGCGCGGGTTGCCGAGAGTTCCCGGCGCCTGGCTCGGCCTAACCCTTGGGTCGGGGCGGTTGTACGGACGCCTGATGGGAGGGTTGCGACCGGTGCCACCGGCCGTCCGGGACACGACCATGCCGAGATAGCGGCCCTCAAGAAGCTCGGTGGTGCGAGCGCCGGCTCCACCATGTGGGTGACGTTGGAGCCGTGCTCTCATTGGGGCAAGACGCCCCCCTGTGCGAAGCGGATCATCGAGGCCGGAGTCTCCAAGGTGGTGGTGTCCATTGCCGATCCCGACCCTCGGGTTAACGGTACGGGGATCGCGATGCTGCGCCAGGCCGGAGTCGAGGTGCAGGTCGGAGTGGGCGCGAAACGGCGCTCACAGGAGTTACGGCCTTACCTCCTCTCCCGAGCGATGGGCCGACCTTACGTGCTATTGAAGATGGCCATGACCGCCGACGGCTACACAGCCGCCGCCGACGGTTCCTCCAAGTGGATTACCGGGGAGATCGCCAGGCGCCGCGTCCAGGAACTTCGTGCGGACTCCGATGCGATCTTGGTCGGTGCGGGCACGGTGCGCGCCGACGACCCGCGTCTCGACCTGCGCTCTGAGGGGTTGGAGCGCTGGGCCGACTCGCCACGGCGCATCGTGCTCGGCGAAATACCCGAGCAGGCAAGGGTGCAACCGGCACTCTCCTGGCGTGGGGGCATCGGGCCGCTGCTCGACAAACTGGGCGACGAAGGAGTGATCCAGCTCATGGTGGAGGGCGGTGCGAGGGTAGCGCACTCATTCCTCTCTCTCGGCCTGGTTGACGAATTCCGACTCTTCATTGCCCCGAAGGTGCTAGGAGGCAGCGCCGGGAGGCGCCTGTTCGAAGGGGAGGGTGCCCAAAGCATGCATGAGGCCCTGGGAATGCGCACGTTCGAGACGATGTCGTGGGACGGAGATGTGGAGATGGCGATGCTGTCTGAGCCCGCCCACGCGCTACTACATGAGCTCCGAAGCCAAGAGGCTGCGCCCCGCGCCTAACCCTTGGCCAGCTGGGAGAGCACGGACACCATCTCCAGTGCGGCCATGGCCGCATCGAAGCCCTTGTTCCCGTCCTTTGTCCCGGCACGTTCGAAGGCCTGCTCGATCGTGTCGGTGGTGAGTACACCCATTATTACCGGGAGCCCACTGGCAAGCGTTGAGGAAAGGATTCCGCTCGCCATATTGGAAACCACGACATCATAATGGCTGGTCGCACCGCGAATCACGGCTCCGAGGCAGATCACCGCCTCGTAGCGCCCCGATTCCGCGCCAACCTTGGCGGCCAGTGGCAGCTCGGCGGCACCCGGCACAAAAGCAAGGTCAATCGCCTCAGGCGCGACACCGTGGCGTACCAGGCAATCCTTTGCTCCTTCAACCAAGCGGTCGACGACCAGCTCGTTGAATCTTGAGGCGACTATGAGGACCTGGCCCGGAAAGGGCTGATATACACCTGCGAAGGTCTTGGCCATGGTTAGACACTACCGCGAGTGACGCCACGGGCGCGCGCCGGTGGGCGTCAGAGCCCATCGATAATGTGGCCCAGCCGGTCCTTCTTGGTGCGCAGGTAGGCAATGTTGTTGGGGTTGGGGGCGATATTAAGGGGGACTCTTTCGACAATGTCGAGCCCGAAACCCGCCAAGCCACCGTACTTGGCTGGATTGTTTGTCATCAGGCGCATCTTCCCGACACCTAGGTCGACGAGAATCTGTGCGCCGATGCCATACTCCCTCGAGTCAACGGGAAGCCCGAGCTCGAGGTTGGCATCGACGGTATCCAGGCCCTTCTCCTGCAGTGAATACGCCCGAATCTTGTGCGCAATACCGATTCCGCGCCCTTCGTGCCCACGAAGGTAGACGATCACCCCGAGACCCTCTTCGGCGATGGTGCGCATTGCCGCCTGCAGCTGCGGGCCACAATCACAACGCTCCGAACCGAAGACGTCGCCGGTCAGACACTCGGAGTGGACACGAACCAGCGTGGGCGTGTCAGGATCGATCTCCCCCATCACCAGGGCGAAGTGGTTCTCTGAGTCGAGGACCGACTGGTACACGATTCCGGTGAAGTCGCCATAGGTGGTGGGAATCTTCGCCGAGGCGCCCTCCACCCGCTGGACGAGCTTCTCCTTGGTGCGGCGATAGCGCACCAGGTCCGCTATCGAGACCATAAGCAGCCCGTGCTCCTTGGCGAAGCGCTCGAGCTCGTCGAAACGAGCCATGGACACCTTGTCCTTGGTCACAATCTCACACAGGATTCCCGAAGGCTGCAGCCCGGCAAGCTTCGCCAGATCGACACTCGCCTCGGTATGCCCCTGGCGTTTGAGAACCCCACCTTCGCGGTAGCGCAGAGGCAGGATGTGCCCAGGCCGGGCCAGGTCTCTCGGCTTCGCCTCCGGGTCGACCAGGGTGCGAATCGTGGTCGCACGGTCGGCCGCCGAGATGCCGGTCGTCGTTCCGTGCGCCGCATCCACCGTCACCGTGAAAGCGGTGCGCTGAGACTCGGTATTCTCATGCACCATCAGAGGGATGTCCAGCTCGTCCAGACGATCGCCGGTAACAGCGATGCAGATCAAGCCGGAGGTGTGTTCCAGGTAGAAGGAGATCGCCTCAGGGGTGACGAACTCCGACGCCATGATCAGGTCGCCTTCGTTTTCCCGGTCCTCGTCGTCAACGACCACCACCATCTGTCCGCGCCGTATGGCATCCACGGCATCGGAAATCGCCGCTAAAGGCATCTCGCTCCTCGCATATGGTCCCGGGGCTAACTGCCTCCAGGCTCTCCCAGGCGCGCATCGATCATCCGGGCCACGTACTTTGCGATAACGTCGAATTCGAGGTTGACTTCGTCACCTGGTCTCTTCCCCCCTAGTGTAGTTACCTCAGCTGTATGTGGGATAATCGCAACTTCCACCCACCCTTTGCCGTGGTCCGCCACCGTTAGGCTCACCCCGTCAATCGCAACCGAGCCCTTGTCCACCACAAAGAGGTCGAACTCGGGCGCGTGGGAGATGCGCAAGCGCGGCGCCGGCGACACCACCCTCCCGATGCCATCCACGTGACCGAGCACCATATGGCCTCCGAATACGTCACCGGCGGCCATCGGGCGCTCCAGGTTTACCGAGGATCCCAGCGCCAGACGCCCAAGGTACGTCTTGGTCAGCGTCTCCTCTACAAGGTCCGCATAGAAGACCTCAGCGGAAGAGTCCACCACGGTCAAGCAGCACCCCGAGACGGCGATCGACTCCCCCACCACGAAGGAGGCCTCACCGGGCCAGCGAAAGCCGTAGCGTGACCCATCTCGTGTGACGAGTGTGCCGACCTCCTGTACCAGCCCGGTAAACAAAGTGCCTCCTAATTTCACCTACGGAGCCGCACCCGGCGGCCCATAATCCAAGCGGCGCCCAAACCACCTAGCCAAGGACCGGGGCCGCACCCTCGCGCGCTCGCCCCCGCAACCAGTCGGCTGTCGGCATTGGGCGCCCGCCCTCGGGCTGTACCGACAAAAGCCGCAGCAGCCCTGGCGAGCATGCCACCCTCTCGCCCATCATCTCCCCTGGCGCCAGGGCCGCGCCTTCGTTTGCGGCGACATCGGCCTCAGCCTCGGCATCGAGGATCTTTAGACGTTTGGGGCCAGTCATACACCAGGCTCCGCCCACACGCACCTGCCTCGCCGCCGCCTCAGCCGAGGCATGAAAGTCGATACGCAGGTCGTCCGTGGTCAGTTTCTTGGCATAAGTGATGTCGCCCACCTGTGGGCGTGGAGCCACAAAGGCGGGGCCGCCGACGCCCAGGGCGTCGCAAAGCATCGCGGCACCTAGCGCCGCAAGCCGGCCGCGAAGCTCCTCGGCGGTCTCGCGCGGGTATATATGCACTCGGGCCTCCGCGAATACGTCGCCCTCGTCAAGACCTTGATCAACCGCCATCAGGCACACCCCGGTGACCTCGTCCCCGGCCAGGATCGCCCGCTCCACCGGTGCAGCGCCACGCCAACGCGGTAGCAGTGAAAAGTGGATGTTCACCAGGGGGAAGAGCTCGAGGGTGGAAGGCCGGAGAATGCGCCCGTATGCGACGACTACGCCGAGGTGACAACCCTGGCCCACCAGGTCGGCGGGGTCGTGAAGCACTGGGATTCCATGATCCGCGGCAACCCGAGCCACCGGAGTCGGCTCCGCAGGGCCACGCCGCGTCCGACGCTTGTCGACGTTGGTAACCACCACCGCCGGGCCCAGGCCCTCGGCAACCATGCGTTCCAGCACCTGGGCCGCGACGGCCGGGGAGCCGAAAAAGGCGGTCCTGGGCTTTGCCGGCAAGCCGGGAAAGCGCCCGTCCAAGGAGGCCTACCGCCTCCCGACCGCGATGCGGCGAAGCTCACGCTTGGCCTCGCGCAACTGGTCCTCGTCCAGGCGCTGAACCAGAAGCACCCCATTGAGGTGGTCCAGCTCGTGCTGGAAGACGCGGGCCTCGAGATCCTCCGCCTCGACCGAGATGCGATTCCCATCGAGGTCCACTCCCTCGAGGTGGACATGCTTGGGGCGAACGATGGGCCAGTAAAGTCCCGGAACCGAGAGACAGCCTTCCTCGTAGGTCCACTGTCCGTCGGTCTCGGTGATCTCCGGATTGACGACGACCTTGGCGCCTGTGCCGATGTCGTAGACGAACATCCGCTTGGCTATCCCGATCTGGTTTGCCGCCAAGCCCACCCCTGGCGCCTTGTGCATGACCTCGATCATGTCAGCCGCCAACTTGGCGACGGATGCGTCGATCTCGTCCACGACCTGAGTAGGTTGCTTCAGGACCGGATCACCGTAGATGCGGATGGGATACTGGGACACGCAACAAAGCATAATTCGCACTGCTCCGTAATCGTGAGGATACGCTCTCGCCCGAGGGGAGCACGCTGCGGCAGCGACACGAAGGGGGTTGACCCGTTGGCAACAAGGGCGGAACTGTCAAGAGCCTTTTATCAGGCATACGAGCCGGTCCACTCGGCCATCTATTTTGTTCACGCCGCTCAGGACGCCTACGCCGATGTAGGGCTCAAGCCCGGGTGGATGGGATACTTCGCCTCCCGCTCCGCGCCCATGGGCAGGGTTGGCGCAGAAGTTGTGGCGGCGACCTTCTACTCCTTCGCTCCCGGGCTGGTGGCGCGTTCGATACCCCTGGCCTGGGAGCTTGCCACTCCGGAGCAGGTCACCGAGGCCCGCCTAACGGCAGTGGGGGCCATGATGACCACTGCGCTGACCGACGAAGACGCGAGCAGGCTACAACGCCTCTGCAGCGCGCTCGAGTCGGTGGCGACGACACTGCCGATTGCGGGTCACCCCCTCTTCGGCGGGCACCTATCGGTCAATCTCGTCGATGACCCCGCCGTGCGCCTGTGGCAGATACTGACCCTATTCCGCGAACACCGCGGGGACACCCACATGGCCCTGCTTGCCGGCAACAATTTGAACTCGATGGAGGCCAACATCGTTCACCACCTCGACGGCCGGGCATCCAAGGAGTTCCTGACCCGGTCGCGCGGATACCGCGAAGAGGATTGGGCTGCAGGCGCGGCGGACCTGGCCTCTCGAGGCCTGGTAACCACCGATGGCACAGCCCTGACTGCCGCGGGGGTGAATCTGAAAGCCAGAATAGAGGCGGCCACTGACGAACTGTCGGCCCACGCCGTCGACGCCCTGGGCCAAGGGGGCCTCCATGAGGTGATGCGCGAACTCGGCGCCATTTCCGACGCGGTACGTAACGCCCACCCGCTTCCGATCTGACGCGCCGCCGCCCTTACAGCTCCTCCGGATCCACGTGCACCAAGGCTGGCAATCCCACCTTGCGTCGAAGGGCCAGGCAGGCGAGCAGCGCCTCGTGGTCACGGGCCCTGGCCAGTAGCCGATCGTCGGAGAGCGCCACGAGATTGACCTCGGCGGCCGACCCCCCGGCCTCGGAGGCCAGCTGGGCGAGGCGGGCGCGGTAAAGCCGGGCATCGTCTGTTCTCAGCAACGCCAGGGCTGAGAACGGGGGCAGATCAAGCCGCCGGCGCTCGGCCACGTCCGCCGCCAGCAGACCCGCCGGGTCTCGTCCGGCAATGCGCGCGACGATCTCCGAACCAGGCTCCCGCGTCTGCAGAAGCAGCCTGGGTCGGGTACTTCCTGCTGAGGCCACCCTGATAAGGACCGAAGCCTTGTACCAGGCCCGAAAGATCCGATTGGTGGCGGCGAAACTGGAGGAAAAGTGATACTGGTCAAAATCGACAAAGGCCACCCCAACCGCCGCCCTCAGTCGCGTCAATGCGGCTTCGGTCGCCACCACCAGGCCGCTGGCGGCCTCAAACCCGGCCGGCGTCGAGTCGTCGGCCAACTCCGCCGAAAGACCTAGCGAGGCGCGAAGCTCGTCGGCGATGCGCCCGGTTCCAACCGAGACGGGGGCGATTGAGGTCGACTTGCAGTTACCGCAGGCCGCCGGAGTCTTGTGCCCGCAACGCGGGCACTCCAGCCCTCTGGCGAACAGGGCATCGAAGCCCCGCCTCCCGGACTCGGTGGCGAAGGCGTAGTGATGCAGAGGGGAGGCGGGAATGTCACTTCCCGGCTCGGCATAAGGCGGGCCGGCGGCCATGATCGCTCCGCAGCGTTCGCAGGTGACCGGTGTCCGGCACTTGCGACAGACATAGCGGTTCACCTTCCCCTTGCGGTTCAGCAGGAGCGCCACCGGCGCAGCCGGGGTCGCCTCGCGCAGGAGAGTGCGCACCCAAGCGGCAAGTTCCGCCGTCACCAGCGCCTCCGGCCGCCCGTCCAGCTCCACCACCTCCGCCACCGGCCAGCAACCGGATTCGTCCCTCGGCCTCATGACTTTGGCGTTATGGGCGTTCTCGGGGCTCGGATATCCCGACACCATGACCGCGGCAATTTGAGCGATGCGGGCCCGCTCGGCGGCAACCACCGAGGTGCGCCAAGTCGGTTCACCTTGGTTGCGATGTGCCTTGTCCTCGGGGTCCACCACCACGATCAGCCCCAGGCGCGCCAGCGGGGCAAAAACCCCTAGGCGCGTTGCAACCACGCACTCCGCCTCGACACGGGCCTCGCGCTTGTACTTGGGAAGTACGCGCGACAACAGGGTCACAGACACCCCCTTGCCGGCCAATCCCTTGGCCAAGGCGGTGGCCTCGATCTCCGTACCGGTCAAAACCAGTGAACGGTGGCCGGCACCGGCGGCCGAGGTCACCATCCCCGCAACCACCTCCAGCGTCGAATCACAGGGCGACAGCCTCAGGTATCGATGGCTGGAGCCGACGCCGGCGGAGGACGGCCCCAGCAGGCCGGCAGGCAATCCATGGGCCGCCGAGCGGGCGTGCTTGAGGAAGTGCACAGCCGAGGAGGCGTAACGCCAAGCGGCCGCCACACAAAGTGAGTACAGCTCCGGCGGTAGCGGATAATCGTCTAGGCCGGATACAGGCAGAAGCCTCCCGGGAGCGGGCGCCGCATCGAAGCTTGTCACCCATCCTCGGCGCTTGCGGCCCTGGACGCTGACAATCACCGGCGAGCCGGTTGCCAGCTTCCCGGCGAGATCCTCGGGAACGATGTAGGAGAACTCCCGGTCGAGCCCGACTGCGTCGATGGTGACGCCGACAAGGGCCGGAGCCCCTGCGCTACTTTCCAAGCGCTCTTTCGAACTCATCGAGCTTGGAGAGCTCCTCCCAGGTGAAGCCCTTCTCGGAACGGCCGAAGTGGCCATAGGCCGCGGTCCGCCGGTAGATGGGACGACGCAGGTCGAGTTCGGCGATGATGGCCGCAGGGCGCAGGTCGAAGACCTCCGCGATAGCCTTGGCAATCCGTTCCGGGTCGACCTGCTCGGTGCCGAACGTCTCGACCATCAGCGACACGGGGCGTGCGACTCCGATCGCGTAGGCGACCTGAACCTCGCATCGACTCGCCGCACCTGACGCAACCACGTGCTTGGCGACCCACCGCGCGGCATAGGCCGCTGAACGGTCCACCTTGGACGGGTCCTTCCCCGAAAAGGCTCCGCCTCCATGCCTGGCCGAGCCGCCGTAGGTGTCGACAATGATCTTCCGGCCGGTGAGGCCGGTATCGGCGTGCGGTCCGCCGATCTCGAAGCGACCCGTGGGGTTGGCCAGTATCCGCAGCCCCTTGGCATCCAGTCCCTCGGGAATCATGGGCATGATGACCGATTCGCGTAGGTCGGGAAGTAGGAGAGTATTTAGGTCGATGCCAGGCTGATGCTGGGTGGATATGAGCACGGTGGACAGACGCACCGGCCGATTCCCCTCGTATTCGATCGTCACCTGGGTCTTGCCGTCGGGGCGCAGGTAGGGCAGTACACCGGCACGGCGAACCTGGGAGAGGCGCTGGGAGAGGCGATGCGCGAGCCAGATCGGTAGCGGCATGAGATCCGGGGTCTCGTCACAGGCATAGCCGAACATCATGCCCTGGTCGCCCGCCCCGAGTGAGTCGAGCTCGTCGGCACCACCCCTGCCACGGTTCTCCAACGCGGTCGAGACACCTTCGGCTATATCCGGACTCTGCTCGTCGATGGAGACGATCACGCCACAGGTGTTGCCGTCGAATCCGTAGCTTTCGTTGTCGTAGCCGATTTCACAGATCGTGTTGCGGACCAGCCGGGGAATGTCGACATAGCTGGTGGTCGAGATCTCACCCGCCACCACCACCAGACCAGTGGTGAGGAGGGTCTCGCAAGCCACTCGTCCCAGCGGATCCTGCTCGAGAATCGCGTCAAGCACCGAGTCGGAGATTTGGTCGGCCATCTTGTCTGGATGTCCCTCGGTCACCGACTCCGACGTGAAGGTGTAGCGGTTCGACAATGTCAGCTCCAAGCTCATCAGATTGGTTGGACGGCGCGCTTTTTCGAGCAAGAGCGCTCCAAGTGGCCCCTAAAAGACTAGTTCGCCCACGTTTCGCCGCGCGGCTCACCCTCCAGCGCAAAGGCCTTCTCCAGCAGCGCGGCGGCCACTTCGCGCTTGGCTGCGAGTTCGATACGCGACCGAGTACCGTCTCTGGATATCAGCCACACCGAGTTGGTATCGGTGCCAAATCCCGCACCCGGCTCGGTGACGTCGTTGACCACCATGATGTCGACGCCCTTTCGCGCCAGCTTCTCCTCACCATGGCCGAGCGCGTCGACGGTCTCGGCCGCGAAGCCGACGACCACCGCTTCCGGGCGGCTGCGACGCAAAGCGCCCGTGGCCTCCAAAAGTATGTCCGGGTTGGCGACGAGCTTCACCTCCGGGATCCCCCTGTCACGTTTGATCTTCTGATCAGCCACCTCGGCCGGACGGAAGTCGGCTACCGCTGCGCACATGACCAATGCGTCCACCTGCTCAAGCCGCCCCATCACGGCATCGCGCATCTCACGGGCGCTTTCCACCGCTACCACTTCGAAGCCTTGTATCGGCGGAGTGGTGACCGTGGTGACCAGCGCACCCGTCGCACCCAGCCGTGCGGCCTCCTGTGCGACGGCAATCCCCTGCTTGCCGCTCGAGCGGTTGCCGATATAGCGAACCGGATCGATGGCCTCGCGCGTTCCCCCCGCGGTCACCAGGACATAGCGTCCGAGAAGAGGTTTCCGGTTTGTACCGAGCTCCTCGAGGACGGCCTCGATCACGACGTCAGGCTCGGCCAGCCGGCCGTATCCGATGTCCCCTCCGGCGAGCCGGCCCCGCTCAGGGTCGATAACCCGGAAACCCCGGGAACGGATCGTGGCAACATTGGCTTTCACGGCCGGGTGCAGCCACATCTCCGTATGCATCGCGGCCGCCAGTACCACTGGCGCGGAGGTTGCCACCAACGTGGTTGTCAGCGCATCGTCGGCAATTCCCGCCGCAAACTTGGCGAGCAGGTTCGCCGTGGCCGGAGCCACCAGGACCAGGTCCGCCCCTTGACCGAGGCGGGTATGGGGAATGGGCTCCTCCGCCCGGAAAAGATCCGTGAGAGGGTGACGGCCCGAAAGCGCCCTGAACGTAGGCGCCCCCACGAACTCAAGGGCTGATGCCGTGAGCACGGGGGTCACCTCGGCTCCGAGGTCCATGAGGCGCCGAAGCAACTCAACGGCCTTATAGGCGGCGATGCCCCCGGACACGCCAAGTACGACGTGCTTACCGGCTAAGGGAAGGCTGGCGGCGCTCATGGGATCAAGGCTAGCGATTCCACGTGTACCTGGGAGGACTCAGTCCTGCGGGGTATCGCCGCCCAGGTCGAGGTCGCCAAGGTCGAGTTCGGCCTCGATGTCGAAGTCAGTCTCGCCCTCAGCCAGCTCCACCTCGGCCTCTTCGGCGATACGAGGCTCGACCATGCCTTGAGCGATCTCCTCAAAGGCAACGGAAAGCGGCTTCTTGGAAATCGACTCGATCTGCGGCGGGACTATCGAGCCAAAGTTGTGACCCAGATGCGAGAGATAGGCGTTGATCTGCCGGGCACGACGAGCCCCCAGGGTCACCAGAGAGTACTTCGAGTCAACTTTGTCGAGGAGATCCTCGATGGGCGGACTCATCAGGGAGCCTTCGAAGGAAGATGCGGGCAAGTAAGAACCTCACTCTCGGATACGGCCATCAAGCATAGCCGGTGCCGACGGCGAGCTGGCTAGGTTCCCCCGCAGCGCTCCTCCGCGGCAGCGCGGAAAATGCCACCTACTTCGGCCACCGTCCTATCCAAATCGTCGTTGACAACGCTGCGAGCCCCGATCGCCACCGCCGCCTTGATCTCTTCGGCCGCAAGACGCATCCTCGCCACCACGTGGGACGGGTCGTCACCACGCCCCCGCAGGCGCCGCATCAACTCTTCCTCGCTTGGCGGCATGAGCACGACGATTACCGCTCCAGGCACCCTCTCACGAACCTGAGCAGCGCCCTGGACGTCTATTTCAAGCAGAATGTGCCGCTCACAGCCCAGGTATTCACCGCCTGGAAGCGGCGTGCCATAGAGGTTCTCAAGAAACCAGGCCCACTCCAAAAAGCCATCCGCTTCCACGGCGGCCTTGAAGTGAGCCTGGTCCACAAATACGTATGCGTCCTCGGACTCCCCCTCGCGGCGCTTACGGGTGGTCCAGGATTTGGAAAGGGCGAGCCACTCGTTTCGTTGGCAGAGCAGGGAGGCGACAGTACCTTTGCCCACCCCTCCGGGTCCGCACAGAACGAATATCAAGACGAGTAGGCTTTACGCCTTGGTCGCTTCCTGCAGAAGGCTCGCCTTCTGCTTTACACCGAGACCCTGCAGGCGGCGGGTTTCGTTGATCCCGACCGCCTCCATGATCTTCTGGCAGCGAACCTTGCCGATACCAGGCAACGCCTCGAGCACGGAGGAGACCTTCATCTTCCCCACCAGCTCGTCAGTCGAAGCACGCTCCAGCAGCTCGGCGAGGGTTACGGTGCCGAGCTTCAGCTTCTCCTTGATCTCAGCGCGCTGCTTCCTGGCCTCGGCGGCCTTGCGTAGCGCATCGGATCTCTGTTGTGGTGTCAATGATGGAGGCAATGGCATAAGAGTGAAAATACCCCAGCGAACTGCCCGTTGTGCCCCTTTGCAGGAAAAAAGTCCGTTTTCGTGCAAAATAAGTGCCGGCTGAGCCCCCCTGCGACCTGCATGGATGCCAAGAACGGGGTTAGAACGCCGCGGCTTCGGCCTTGAGCATGGCAATCGCGACAGCCGGATCAGCCGCCCTGGTCACGCTGCGTCCGATCACTATGAGGTCAGCCCCCTTGGCGAGCGCGACCGACGGGGTCGCCACCCTGCCCTGATCATCGGCCTCCGCCCCTTTGAATCTGATTCCGGGCACGAGCGCGAAAAGTTCGGGGTGACGCTCCTTGGCCATCTCCACCTCCGCCGCGGCGCAGACATATCCGCCACATCCCGCCTCCGCCGCCGCATCGAGCCGCGCGACGAAGGCAATTTGATCCACCTCAGGATCGCTGGTCAGGAATGTGACCGCCAGAACCCGGGGCTCTGTTACGGATCCCGCCGCGGCCGCGCCTTCGGAAAGTCCCTCGACTGCCGCGCGCAGCATCGGCACACCGCCCACCGCGTGCACGGTCAGCAAGTCCACTCCATAGCCCCCCACGACGCGAGCCGCGCGCTTAACCGTGTTGGGGATGTCATGCATCTTGAGATCGAGGAAGACCTTGTAGCCGAGTTCACGCAAGGCGTAGATGATCCCAGGCCCTTCACTGGTAAAAAGTTCCAGGCCGACCTTGGCGAATCCGAAGACGTCACGATAATCACGGGCCCACCGGAGCGCTTCCACCGAGTCGTCGGTGTCGAGCGCTATTGCCAACCGGTCCATCCCCTTTGTGCGTCCAGTCATTCCATACACCGGGGCCTCAACCTCCTCAACGGTTGGTGCCGGCAATGCCGCCTCGGTGCGCCAGACCCACCAGGTCGCTCACTCTGGAGAAGCCAAGCCTTTCCATGGAGGCGGGAAGCTCGGCAAGGATGCGTGACGCCGCGCGCGGCTCGACGAAGGATGCCGTCCCCACCTGCACTGCGCTCGCGCCGGCCGCAAGCATCGCAATCGCCTCGCGCGCCGTGGAGACGCCCCCTACGCCGACAAGAGGGAAGTTCGGAAATGCAGCATGGCACTCGTACACCGCGCGCAAAGCGATGGGGTGCAGTGCGGGGCCCGACACCCCACCCCCCTTAGCCCCGAGGGTCGGAATAAGGAGTCCGGAGTCTATGCCCAAGCCCATAGCCGTATTGACCAGGACCGCGCCGGCAGCGCCTTTGGCCCTCGCCACATCGGCAACCTCGAGGATCAGGTGGGTATTGGGGGACAGCTTCACGGTTCTGGGCAGGTCCGCCCCCGCCGTTGCGTCCATCACTTCGGCAACCACTTGTGGCGAGTGCGCGAACATCTTGCCACGATCCTCGATGTTGGGACAGGAGATGTTTACCTCTATCCCGATGGCGAAATCCCCTAACCCCGATAACTGGCCCACAGCCTTTTCGTAGTCAGCCACCGTGCGCCCCCAGATGGAGACGAATGTCGGGATGCCAAGCCGGGCGAGTAGCGGCGCGTGCTCGGCCCTCCATGCCTGTATCCCCGGCCCCGCCAGCCCGACCGAGTTGAGCATCGCGGGACCTGCTCCGGCGGCCCTGGGCGAGGGGTTCCCCTCGGTTGCAAAATGGGCCAACGACTTGGTCACGAATGCTCCAAGCCGGCGCATCTCAAAATATCCGTTGAGCTCGGTGGAGAATCCCGCGGTTCCGGACGCGGTCATAACCGGGTTGCTCAAAGCAACTGAATCGCCGAGACGTGTAGCGAGATCAATCATGGCGTGCGGGCACTTCTGTGCTCGGCCACCAGCCTGTTTGCGCCATGGCCCTCTCCCGGGTTGGACGGCCGCCCACCCGCACGCTATCAGAGCTACACCCTCGCGGGCACCGGTTATGCGCTCTCGGCATGGTGCTCCTGGATGCTTTTCACCACCAGATCACCAGCGGCCATCGCACCCAGCGCCCGCACCGCGGCGAGGGCGGCTGACATGGTGGTGATGCAGGGAACCTTGTACTTGTTGGCCGCGGTGCGAATGTGATAGCCATCCCCGCGCGGACCTCTGCCCCGCGGAGTGTTCACGACCAGACCGACCGACCCGGACGAGATCAGCGAAACCGCATCGAGCTCGCCTTCCTTGATCTCGCCCAGCTTGCCCACCACGTTCGCAACCTCGATGCCATAGCGCTTCAGGAAATCCGCCGTTCCCGAAGTGGCTACCAGGCCAAAGCCGAGCGAATCCAGGCCCTTGGCCAGCTCAACACCGGCAGGCTTGTCCTTGTCGGCAAGCGATAGGAAGATGTCGCCCTCCGATGGAAGGTTCTGCCCCGCTGCGAGCTGGCTCTTTGCGAACGCCATGGCGAAATCGCTGTCGATTCCCATGACCTCGCCCGTCGAGCGCATCTCCGGACCGAGAAGCGTGTCCGACGAGGGGAAGCGGGAGAAGGGCAGCACCGCCTCCTTGACCGAGTAATAAGGTGCCTCCCCCTTGCGCTCGAAGATTCCTCGTGCTTCGAGTGAGGCGATGCTCTCGCCCGCCATTATCAAAGTGGCGATCTTGACCAGGGGCACCGCGGTGGCCTTGGACACGAAGGGCACTGTCCGTGAAGCGCGTGGATTGGCCTCGATAACGAAGACCTGGCCCGCCTTCACCGCGTACTGAACGTTGATGAGTCCGACCACCTCTAGGGAATCGGCAATGGCACGCGTATAAGCCTCGAGGGTGGCAATCGTGTCGGCAGCCAGGGTGATGGGAGGGATCACACATGCGGAGTCACCCGAATGGATTCCCGCCTCCTCGATATGCTCCATGATCCCGCCCAGCAGGAAATCTCCCCCGGCGTCCCTGATGGCATCGACATCGACCTCTATCGCGTCCTCCAGGAAGGAGTCGATCAGAATTGGGCGATCCTTTGCATGTTCGCCCTCGGCCGAAAGCTTCTCCAACCGGGAGAAGGCTTCGACCAGCTCCTCGCGGTCGTAGACGATCTCCATGGCCCTTCCGCCCAACACGTAAGACGGCCTGACTAGAACCGGATAACCGATATCGGTCACCGCCGCAAGCGCCTCGGGCAATGAGGTGACGGTGGCTCCGGCCGGCTGAGGAATGCGCAGCTCGTCGCAGAGGGCGGCCCAGCGTTTGCGGTCCTCGGCCGCATCGATGGAGTCGGGTGAGGTTCCCAGCACCAGTGCCGGCGAGATCGACTGCGCCAGCTTGAGGGGCGTCTGGCCGCCGAGGCTGACAATGACCCCGTGCAGCGGAGCGCCACCGGCGGTCTCGGCCTCGATCACCTCGCGAAGGTCTTCCGGGAAGAGCGGCTCAAGGTAGAGCTTGTCCGAGGTGTCGTAGTCCGTGGAGACGGTTTCCGGATTGCAGTTGACCATAATGGTCTCGTATCCGGCTTCGCGCAGCGCATAACTCGCATGCACGCAGCAGTAGTCGAACTCGATTCCCTGGCCGATACGGTTCGGCCCGGAGCCGAGGATGATCACCTTCGGCTTCGCTCCCGTGCGCACCTCGGTCTCCGCGTCGTAGGAGGAGTAATGATACGGCGTCTTGGCTTCAAACTCAGCGGCGCAGGTATCGACCGTTTTGAATATCGTTGGAACACCAACAAGCTTGCGCGCGCCAGTGAGTTCGACCGCGTCCACCCCAAGCAGATGGGCAAGTTGGGCATCGGAAAAGCCGAGCCGCTTTGCGCGCATGAAGTCCCGCTTGGAGAAGACGTCGGCGATCTCCGAGGCGGTTCCGCGAACGAACTCGTGCCCCTTCCATGCCTCCTTCTCCTGGACGATGCGCATGATCTGGTGCAGAAACCAGGGATCGATCTGCGTGGTCGCATAGAGATCTTCCACGCTCGCCCCCGCCCGCATGGCCGCCTCCACCTCGAATATGCGGTTGGGGGTTGCGACTGAAGCCCTGCTCACCAACTCGCCGACCTCGACACCCTCGAGCTCCTTGTCCGCCGGATCGGCACCCAAGCCCCAGCGACCGAGCTCTATGGACCGAAGCGCCTTCTGCAGAGACTCGGCGAAGGTTCGGCCGATTGCCATCGCCTCGCCGACGGACTGCATCCTGGTCGAAAGGATCGGGGCGACCCCGGGGAACTTCTCGAAGGCCCAGCGCGGAACCTTGGTCACCACGTAGTCGATGGAAGGCTCGAAGGAAGCCGGGGTAAGCCTGGTTATGTCGTTGCGAACCTCGTCCAAGCGGTAGCCCACGGCGAGCTTGGTGGCGATCTTGGCGATCGGGAAGCCGGTCGCCTTGGATGCCAGGGCGCTCGAACGCGAGACTCTCGGGTTCATCTCGATAACGACCATCTCGCCGTCGGCAGGGTTCACCGCGAATTGGATGTTCGACCCACCTGTCTCCACACCGATTCGCCGGATCACCCTGAACGCGGCGTCCCGCATCAGCTGGTACTCGACGTCGGTAAGCGTTTGCGCCGGTGCGACCGTGATCGAGTCGCCGGTATGAACCCCCATCGGGTCCAGATTCTCGATCGAGCAGACGATAACGGCGTTATCGGCTCCGTCGCGCATGACCTCGAGCTCGAACTCCTTCCACCCGGCTATCGACTCCTCGACGAGGATCTCGGAGATTGGGGAGGCCGCGAGGCCAAAGCGGGCGATCTCAGCGAACTCGTCCTCGTCCTTGGCGATGCCGGTGCCGGCACCACCGAGGATGTAGGACGGCCGGACCACGATCGGAAATCCGATCTCGACCGCAACCTCCATCGCCTCCTCAAGGGTGTAGGCAAAACCGCTACGCGGGACCCGAAGGCCGATGTCCTGCATCGCCGCCTTGAAGAGCTCGCGATTCTCCGCCGTCTCGATCGCCAAGGCGTTGGCACCGATCAGCTCCACGCCATAGCTCGTCAACACCCCTGATTCGTGCAGCTGCATGGCCAGGTTGAGCGCAGTCTGCCCACCGAGGGTGGGAAGCAGCGCGTCAGGGCGCTCCTTGGCGATGATGGCCTCCAACACCGTCGCCTCCAGCGGCTCGATATAGGTCGCGTCGGCGAATCCCGGGTCGGTCATGATGGTGGCCGGGTTGGAATTGGCCAGCACCACCCGATAGCCCTCCTCCTTGAGGACGCGGCAAGCCTGGGTGCCGGAGTAATCGAACTCGCAGGCCTGGCCTATGACGATCGGGCCTGAACCGATCACCAGGATGGAACTTAGGTCGTCTCTTCTGGGCAATTTCTCTCCGCTCTGTTCAAATCTGGGTTATCGCGCCTCGGCGACCATCTGGTAGAACTGCTCGAACAGGTAAAAGGAGTCATGAGGACCGGGCGCGGCCTCGGGGTGGTACTGCACCGATATGGTCCGCTCGTCGGGCAGGGCGAATCCCTCGACCACTCCGTCGTTCAGGTTCACATGCGTCACCTTGGCCGGTACCACGGCACTCTGCAGGGACTCCCGATCCACCGCGTAGTTGTGGTTCTGACTGGTGATCTCCACCACCCGGTCGGAAAGCCGCGAAACCGGGTGATTCCCGCCATGATGACCGAACTCAAGCTTGTAGGTCCTGGCTCCGATGGCCCGGGCGATGAGCTGATGTCCTAGGCAGATCCCGAAGAGGGGTACCTTCCCCATGATTCCCTGCAACTGCGCGTCGGAGTGCGTGATCGCGGCCGGATCGCCTGGCCCGTTGGAGACGAAGACGCCCGCAGGGGACTCGGACAGCACCTCCTGAGCTGTGGAGGTAGCGGGCAGGACGACCAAGTCAAAGTATTGCGCGAGCTGGCGAATTATCGAGGTCTTCATCCCGTAGTCGATGGCGACCACCTTGGGACCCTCGCCCGGCACGGCCAGACGCGTGCTCCGCCCCGCACCCGAGGCCAGGTCCTTGCCCGTTGTCGTCAAATGTTCACCGGCGGCTGCGGCAAGTTCGGCACGGGAGCCGGTACCTATGACCGCCCCCAGCGCACCGTGGGAGCGAACGTGGCGGGTGAGTGCCCGGGTGTCCACTCCCGAGAAGAGGGGCACTCGGGCGGCGCCGGTCAACTCGAGCAAGGAGCCCGTGGCGCGGTAGTTGGAATAGAGCTCGGAGTAGTCTCGCACCACTATTCCGGAGGCCCGGACTTTCGCAGACTCCATGTCGGTGTCATTGCATCCGTAGTTACCGATCTGCGGATTGGTAAAGGCCACAAATTGGCCCGCGTACGAGGGGTCGGTCGCCACCTCCTGATATCCCGTGAGCGCAGTGTTGAATACCACCTCACCCCCGGCAAGGACGCCCTCGCTCTCCAGAGGATCCGCGGAGACGACCTCCCCCTCGAAGGCCGTCCCGTCCGAAAGGACAAGCCATCCGGGTGTCGCTGAGAACGTCTCGGTCCTGTAGATCACTGCCAATTCCCTTCGCTTCTTAGCTCTCCGGACTCCACCAGGCGGCGGCCGGCCACAACCACTTCTTCAATCCTCCCCGCCAGGCGCACGCCGAGATAGGGTGAATTTCCCGCCTTGGAGAGGATCGACATCGCAGTAGGTGTCCACTCGGAGGATTGATTGAACAGCACGACGTTCGCCCTGGCCCCCGGCGCAAGGCTGCCGACAAAGTCCTCCCCCAGACCGAGCAGGCGTGCGGGCTGCCAGCTCATCAGGGAGACAATCAGCCAGAGCCAGCCCAGGCGGGCCTCCTTGATCTCGGCGATCCCGAGTTTCGTGATTGAAGCCGCCACCTCCGGGGGAAGGCACTCAGGCCTTACCCCCTCCTCGATCGCGCCCAGGGCACCGGTATAGACGGCAGGAAGTGCGTGCTGAAGCCCGAGCATCCCGAATGCGGCGTCGTCGAGGGTGGCCTCTTTACGCCAGCGTGGGTGGGGAGCGTGGTCGGTGCCAATTACGTCGAAGACCCCGCGGGCAAGGCTCCTCCAGAGCGCGCGGCGGTCAGCGTCTGCGCGCAGGGGGGGATTCACCTTGTAGACCGATCCGTAGTCGAGCAGGAGATCCTCCGTGAAAAGGAGATGGTGCGGCGTCACCTCTGCGGTCACCGGAACACCATCGGCCTTGGCTCGCGCCACCAGGGCGGCGGAACGACCGGTGGAAAGGTGAAGGAGATGAAGCCGCGCACCCGTGGCTCGGGCAAGCTCTATATCTCTGGCGACCATCACCTCCTCGGCGACCGCCGGTATCCCACGCAGCCCCAAGTTCGCCGAAAGGGGCCCTTCGTTCATCACACCGCCGCCGAAAAGGGACTCCACCTCGCAGTGCTCTGCGACTATGAGACCCAGCTCAGCGCCATATTGCAGGGCACGTCGCATGAGATTCGCGTCCTGGACACCTGAGCCATCGTCGGTGACGAGCCTGACACCGGCTTTGGCCAGCGCAGCGAGCGGCGAGAGTTCAGTGCCAGCTCGCTCCTTGGTGATCGCCCCGGAGGCAAGCACCATAACAGGCAGGTTCACCGTACCCGCAAGCATCTGCGCAATTCGTGCCGGGCTGTCCAGCGCAGGGGTGGTGTTTGGCATGGCCAACAAGGCGGCGTAACCGCCCATCGCAGCGGCCATGGTCCCGGTTACCAGGGTCTCCGCCTCCTCGCCTCCTGGAACGCGCAGATGGGTGTGCGTGTCGACGAGCGCCGGAATCACCACTCCCCCACCGGCATCGACCACCGTGTCGCCTGACTTTGGCTCCACCTCCGTCTGCGCGGCGACAATTACACCGCCTTCTACGGCAAGATCACCCGCGCGGATGCCGGCGCGATCGAGCAGCAGCCCACCCTTGAAAACGAGGCGGCCGCTCACGCCAGGACTCCATCGCCGAACACCGCTTCCAGGATTGCCATCCGCACGAACACCCCATTCCTGGTCTGGGAGCGCACCAGCGACGACTCCGCGGCAATCACCGCCGAGTCAACCTCCATTCCCGGATACACCGGACCCGGATGCATGATCACGACTCCAGACCTGAGACGCCGGTATCGCTCGCGGGTGAGCGAATACCTGGCCACGTACTCCCCGAATGAGGGGATCAGCCCCTGGCCAATGCGCTCCTGCTGCAGGCGGAGCAGATATACCACGTCCAGATCGCCAAGGCATTCGTCGAAATCGGAGGTCACCTCGGTGGCGGGCCTGAACCCTTCCGGCGGCATAAGTGTGGCGGGCCCGACCAGTGTCACCTCGGCCCCGAAAAGGTCCAAGCCCTCCATAAGCGATCTTGCCACCCGAGAATGTGCAATGTCTCCGACGATCCCGACCTTGAGGCCGGAAAGCGCCTCGGGAGAACCCCGGCGCTCCGAGAGGGTGTACAGGTCGAGCAGAGCTTGGCTGGGATGCTGGTGTGCGCCGTCACCGGCGTTGACGACTCTCAGCCCGGTCCAGTCTGCCATCAGCTGCGGGGCCCCTGCCGCGGAGGAGCGCACGACCATACCGTCCACTCCAAAGGAGGCGATGGTCTCCACCGTGTCGTGCAGGCTCTCGCCCTTGGAGAGCGAGGAGGACTTTGAATCGAAATGGAGCATGGTGGCGCCGAGCCGGGTGGCCGCCACTTCGAACGAGACGCGGGTACGTGTCGAGGTTTCGAAAAAGAGGGCGGCTATCTCCACTCCGTGGAGGACATCCGATCGCCTTGGCCCGTTGGCGTGGTGGCGGGCGCGCTCCAGCAGCGACTCCGCCGCCTCACGATCCAACTGCCCCATGGACCAAAAGCCGCGCTTCAGGCCGCCCTCAGTTCCCATCGGAGCCCCTCTCGGGGAGCGCCTCCTGGTATATGCGGACAACTTCCGGCGTGACCTCGACGTATTCGGTCAGAGAAGTGGGGAGGTTCTTACCCACGTAGTCGGGCCGAATCGGCACTTCGCGATGTCCCCTGTCAACCATCACCGCAAGCTGGACTTTGGAGGCGCGCGCCCGTGAGAGCAGCGAGTCGAGCGCAGCCCTTACGGTCCTGCCGGTGAAAATAACATCGTCGACCAGGATCACCACCTTGTCCTGTGGCGAGACCGGGATGTTGCTCCGGTCGAAAGGGAGTCCGATGACGTCGGACTCCTCGCGCGGCGCGTCGTCCCGATAGTTGGTGACGTCCAGCGTCCCCTGCGGCACGGAAACCCCTTCCAGCGCCTCGATCCTCTTGGCGAGGGCGGCGGCAAGCCACTCACCTCCGCGCAGGAGACCGAGAAGCATCAGGTTTTCCGGGCCACGATTGCGCTCGAGAATTTCATGGGCGATTCGCGTGACGGCCCTATCGATATCGGGCTTGGAAAGGATCTGCGCCTTCATGGTGAGCCCACCCGTCCCACTTGGGACGAGACGCAGTTTCTCAGACGGCATCTAGCCTCCATAAACCGTGTGAGTATCTCAGTACCCACTTCACGGATATCTTGTAACACACTAGCTTGGACTCTCCGGATCCTGCGCGCCAGACCCGACTCGACAGATCAAAAGACGACCGAATGAGCCAACAGCAGTACTACTACAGACCTGAGCCCTCCAAAAGGAATGCGAAGCCGGTACACGCCGCCAAGCGCGGCCGACGCGGCCGACGCAGGGTTGCGATAATCGGAGGCGTGCTGGCGGGGGTAATCATCCTCGGCGCCCTTGGCGTCTACGGCTATGCAAGGTTTAAGTTCGCCGAGATTACGAAACTGGCGGTCGGGAACCTCGACGCCATCAACGCGAGCCAGCCCATCAACATCCTCCTGGTGGGAAATAACTCCCGCGCCGTTCTCAACGGCAAGCAGGCAAACTCCTTCGGCAGCGGGTCGCAGGTGGGCGGCGCTCGAAGCGATGTAACGATGATCGCCCATCTCGATCCGAAGACGCGCTCGGTAACCCTGGTGTCCATTCCGCGCGACCTCTTCCTCCCGATCCCCGGGAGTAACAACCTCAACCGAGTCGACTCAGCACTCAACTTCGGCCCGTCGACGCTGGTAAAGACCATCGAGCAGGATCTCGGCATTTCGATCAACCACTACGTCGAACTCAACTTCGACACCTTCCAGTCAGTTGTCACCGCCCTTGGCGGGATAAACATGTACTTCCCATACCAGCTCAAGGACGCGTACTCCGGTCTCAACATAACCCGCACCGGCTGCCTGCACCTCAACGGCTTCCAGGCTCTCGCGGTGGTGCGCGCCAGGCACCTCCAGTATTCCCAAAACGGCGTCACCTGGCAGTACGACCCGCTTGGCGACCTCTCGCGCATCCGACGCGACCATGAATTCCTGCGCGTGCTCGCAGCCCAGGTCAAGGCCAAGGGAATATCGAATCCCGTCACCCTCAACTCGGTGCTCTCGGCAATTGAGCCCTACCTGGGCCTGGACAAGAGCTTCACCCTGAACGAACTGGTGTCGCTTGCCTCCACTTACCGGCACGTGAATCCCAACACGATCAAGACTGCAACCCTGCCGGTTGCGCTGGAAAACAACTACGTCTACCTGGGAGCCAATTACGGTGACGTTGTGTTCGCCGCGCAGCCCCAGGACTGGACCATCCTCCAGCAGTACCTGGGGATGAAGACGCCATCGATCGCCCGCTCCTCCATAACCGTGAGCGTCGCCAATGGAACGGGGGCCTACCTACAGGCCACGGACACTGCTGGTGCGCTCCGCAAGCTCGGATACAGGATCGCTACGGTAGGCAACACGACGATACAGGGATCGAACCTTGAAACAGTCGTTCGTTATACGCCCGGGCACCTGGCCATGGCCGAAAAGGTGATGTCAGACCTCTCCGGCGCGGTCGTCATGTCGCAAGGGCCGACAACCGGAGGTGCACCGGTGGAGGTGATAACCGGCAACGGCCTGAGCGTGGCCACGCCGGCAGTGCCATCGGCACCGAGCTCGAATAGCGGCCAGACCGCCACACCGGCTACAACGCAGCAAACTGCGACATCAAGCACCGCCAAAGCCACCACGCCGTCGGTGAACAACCCGATAACGCTGCCGGCAACCAGCTCCAACATGCCCCTCCAGCCGTGGGACCCACGCGCCTGCCCCGCCTAGCCCCAAACAACTCCGCCCAGCTCAGCTAAAGTCTGCACTTAGGCGCCTTCGGCCTCGATCTAAGCACGCCCAAGGCCAGAGCGAGGAGACGAGGCCATGGCGCCTAAAGACGGCCGCACGGACGCGCCACCTCCCGGCAAGCGAAGTTGGCGCACGAGCGGCTTCTTCCTGCGCGTCTTCGTCTTTGCCACCGGAGCGGCTGTCATGGCGGTGGAGTTCGCCGCCGAGAGGCTCCTGCAGCCGTTCTTCGGGAACTCCGAACTCGTATGGGCGACACTCATCGGCCTTGTGCTTTTGGCGCTTTCACTCGGCTACGCAGCCGGCGG
Source organism: Actinomycetes bacterium (assembly GCA_021850605.1). Classification (GTDB taxonomy): domain Bacteria; phylum Actinomycetota; class Acidimicrobiia; order Acidimicrobiales; family Acidimicrobiaceae; genus Acidithrix. The sequence goes on along the minus strand of JAJZLQ010000010.1, from coordinate 5,927 downwards.
ACGCCTCGCCGACCGCAGGCCCACGCCTTCCGGACTTGGTCTTCTGGCCCTGGGGGCCGGAATATTCGTCGCGCTCTTGCCCGTGCTGGCCTCGCCGCTGCTTTCTCAGGTGCTCCACGGCCTCCTTGCCACGCCAGCCGGTGTCGTAATCGCCACCTTGGTAGGGACCAGCATCCTCTTCATGCCGCCAGTGGCCTGTCTTGGAGCCGCCACACCATACGCACTGCGCCTTGCCGTCAGCCAGCCCGAGAGGGTGGGATCAAAGGCAGGTTCGCTTTACGCATGGTCAACCGCCGGCTCGATTGCGGGAACCTTCGTGCCGACCTTTTACACCATTCCCTACCTGGGCGTCCGAACGACACTATGGCTCTCGGCCGCAGTGCTCATCGCCTTGGGGGCCACCATGCTCGCCAGCCGCTTAACTGTTTTGGCCCTGGCTGTGCCCATCACCGCTGCCTACGCCGCTCCGCCGCTGCTCAAACCGGTACCAGGCCTCATCAAGGAAGTCGAAACTCCCTACCAATTCGCCCAGGTATACCGACTGCCCAACGGCGACACGGCCCTAAGCGTCAACGACGCAGCCGGCATTCAATCGCTATACACCACCTCGCGCCTCACCGGCCTCTATTACGACGCCTACCTGCTCTTGCCGTACTTATATCCGGCGACACAGCCCCTGTCCACCCTGCTCATCGGAATGGCGGCGGGAACGATACCCACGCTCTACTCGCGAGACGTGGATCCATTCCGCGCACACGTCGCCATGACAGGCGTCGAACTCGATCCCGACCTGGTGGCGCTAGGACGGCGATACTTCCACCTGCAGCCCTCTGCAGCAAAAGTGATCATCTCCGACGGACGCCTTTACCTCCGCCGAACATCCCACCGCTACGACATAATCATCGTCGACGCCTACAGCCAGGAGATCTATATACCATTCTCACTAACCACCAAGCAGTTCTTCGAGCTCTGCCGCCGGCACCTAGCCGCCGGAGGCACGCTCGCCATCAACCTAAATGCGACCTCGTCCACCGCGCCACTGACCCAAGCAATGGTGCGCACCCTGCACGCGGTCTTCTCCCACGTCTATCTCGCCAAAGCACCCGGCACATACAACTATTTTCTTGTCGCCTCTGAGGCTCCGATCAGGCTGCCCGCCCCGTCGAGCGTCCCGGCATTCCTGCGTCCCGTCCTTGCCCGCATCGCCACAACCTGGCACCAGCCCAAATCCACGCCAGGGATCGTCTTCACCGACAATCGTGCACCGGTCGAAGCGATGACCAACCAGATGATCATCAACCACCTTCTCTCTTCCCCGTAGCGAAGCAGGCGCGAGCCGAACAGCGGGAACCGCGATTTGCGGCGTCGGCAGGTGCGCGGATTCTCCCGCCCGACGCGGGGCTGGAAATCCTCGGCACTGAACAAGAACCTGGGGCTGCCCGAGGCCCGCCACGACCGCCCATCCCAGTAACACGCGGTTACCCTGATCCTGCCCCCACTCGCCAACGCCGGCAACGAGTTATTCCGAGTCACCAACTCCAATCGCTCGGCGAGGTACCCGATGCGGCGATGGCCCAGTAGGGGTCAAAGGGAGCAGCACGAGAGCGGTTCCAAGCATTCCGAGCCCGCCCAGGATTCGGGCGCCGGCCAACAAAAGTTCCAGCACAGGACCAAGGCAGGCTGGCTACTTCGTAGTTACGACTACGATTCCGGCTGGTTACAACTTGCGGAATGGCGCGGCGATGAGGGCTCTAAAACGAGATTGCAGTCAGACGCCGGAGTCGGCAGCAGGCGTACTCCAGAACGTAAGCAGCCGAGGGCATCTCGGTTTCAGGCCGCGCCAAACCCTGCAACGGTCTCGGCGCCGCTCCGATTCCGGTAACCGAGAGTGCAGCGCCGGACTCGTGACCAAGTTCGCTATCGAGTGCATGACCAACCACCCCCTCACGCCGGCAAGCGCCCGCACCGGGAGCTACCAAAAATGACCGGCGCAATGGCGGATATGTGGGATCGGCGCTTCACCGAGCAGGCCTGGCCCAGTACTCCTGATCCCTGCCTGGTTGGATTCGCCGATCCGCAGCCGCCCGGAAGTGGTGTCGGCCTCGGTGTTGGAACTGGTAGGAACAGCTTGTGGCTCGCCATCAAAGGCTGGACGATGACCCTGGTCGACGTGTTGAGAATAGGCCTTGGCCAGCAGGCAGCTCAAGCTGCGAATGGCCAAGGCGCGACGATTAACGCGGTGCATGCCGACGTGACCACCTGGCGCGCGCCCGAAGGCGGCTTCGACCTCGTCATCGTCTCCAACCTCCACCTGGGTACCGACACTCTCCCGCGCGTCCTCGATGGTGCCGCCCACGCACTTGGCCCTGGCGGACAACTCGATGTAGTTGGACACCACATATCCAATCTCGGTCACCACGGGCCACCGTACGCTGAACGGCTCTTCACCCAAGACCGGCTACAACGTGCCCTGGCGCCTAATCCCAGGGCGGACATCCTGGACGCCCGCTACCGGATGGCCGGCCAGGAGACGCGCCGGACCCACATGCCCGGCGATGCCGTCGTGCTCGCGTGGACGACCAAGTTTGCGAACTCCGGAGGTGGCAACTAATGACGACGAGGACATCCCAGCACCCAGGGCCCCAAACAGCACAACCAACCGGCGACCGGCTCGGCTTGGACGGCATGGGATTCCTCCTTGGCGCGGCCCACAGAACACGCCGCCGGCTGTGGGAAGCACAGCTTGCCGACCTCGGGCTGAGTGCGCCGCAGGCAGCCCTCCTTCGGCTCGTAACCGCCGAACCCGGCTGCGGCATCCGCGAACTCGCCCGCCGGATCGGCACGGACCCGATGAATGCCCGGCGCATCGTGGAATCGCTCCTCGAAAGCGGACTGTGCGAATGCCGCCCGGACCCCAACGACGCCCGCCGGCGCCCCCTTTATCCCACCCGCCGCGGCCGCGGCCTGGCCCAGGTGGTGGCCGACCGAGCGCGTCGTGACGAGCAGAATCTCGTCCGCGCCCTCGGAGAGGGGTGCTACGACTCGCTGGTAGCCGGCCTACGGACCCTCATCGCCTACCAGGAAAACCCACAAGGAGCCTCTTAGTGTCAAAGCACCCCGCCCCGCGGCCGGCTCGAATACTGGCCGTCAGCTCCCTCGCGCATTTCATGAACGACGGCGTGGTCTTCTTCATCCCCGTTATCGGTGACCTACTTTCCCAGGACCACCGCGTTTCGACCGCAGTAATAACCGCGATGCTGACCATCTTCTACATCACCTCGGCCGGCTTCGGCATCGTGGTCGGCCTGCTCGCCGACCGAATAGGCCGGAGGGGAACCATAATTGCGACGGGGATCGCAACCCTTGGAGTAAGCCTCGTCGGCTTCTACGCTTCATTGGTACTCAGGGGTGTCGGTAGCGACATCCTGGTGCTGGTGGCATCCGCCGTGGCGGGGATCGGCAGCTCCGCCTATCATCCCCTGGGCGGCTCAATCCTGCAGCGCGGCTTCCCGCCAAGCGCTCGCGGCCGCGCGCTTGGCATCAACGGCGCCTTCGGGAGCCTCGGCCGCGCCCTATATCCCGCCCTGTTCTTCGTGATCGCCGCCCTCGGGATCTCCCGGCCCGCCACAACGCTCGTCTTTGCCGGCCTAAGCCTTCTCTCCGCGGCGATCATCGCACTCGGCCTCCCGGCTGAACCGAGCGAAACCAAAGACCGTCGCCAGAACCCGGCGGCGACGGCCGGATCAGCTGGAGAAACCGCTGAGGCGCCCACCACCGTCGCCGGCCTTGCGCCGCACTCCGACTCCCCCGCCCGGCCACCATCACTCCGTTCGCTGCTCAACCGGAGCGTCGTGTCGCTGACCACCATCGCCTTTTTCCGATCCATCGCCTTCATCGGCATAGTCTCCTGGATACCCATCTACCTCACCACCGAACGCCACGCGGGCCTCTCGACCGGCCTCGGATTGACAGTGACCGCCATGTACGCCGGGGGAATCATCGGCCAACCCGTATTCGGCCTGCTGGCCGACCGATTCGATAAGCGCGTCGTGCTCGCCATCGACAGCCTGGGCTCGGCGCTGGGGATCTTCTGGTTCCTCTCCACCTCCGGCACCGATGTGGACGCTCTTTTGGCACTGGCAACCTTCGGCCTCTTCACCTTCAGCGGATTCCCCTTGCTGCTGTCCTTGGTTGCCGACTACGTACCAAGAGGATCCTTCGCCACCGGCAACGCCCTGGTGTGGGGGATCGGCTCGACGGGGGGCCAGGCTCTTGGTCCTCTCGCCGCAAGCGTACTGACAGCCGGATCCCACGCAAATCTGGGCACGGCGTTCGCCATCTTCGGAGCCATCGCCGCGGCCACCGTGCTCGCCACGCCGCTCCTCAAGCGCGTTCCCGGATCCGCCCGCATGGCGATGTTCGGATAGATCCCGCTTTATGTCTAGCCCTACCGGCCACGCCTCCCGACCCGCTCATCACCCCCACTCAATCTCACTAGCACCGGGGTACCGGTGACCTCGCAAACAGGGTGGAGTACGCCGCCACCCGGCACTACACCCATGGCCGCGCGCTCGATATAGATCATCCCCAACAGCTACCCAGCGCCGGCTCACGGATTGCGTCGAAGGGCATTTACCGATTCGGGGAACGGTTCCTTTGACCCGAGCTACCATGTACAACATGGTTCCTGGCGAACAGGGCAACTGGGTGGCGCAGCTACGACGCGGTGCGGCCGAGGCCTGCGTCCTATCACTGCTCGGCGGACAGGAGCGGTACGGCTTCGAACTTGCCCGGGCCCTCACCGACAACGGACTCGTGGCCAGTGAAGGAACGATCTACCCGCTCTTGACCCGCTTACGCCAGCAAGGTTTGGTCGAAACGACCTGGCGCGAGTCAACAGAAGGCCCCCCTCGCCGCTACTACCGGCTCACCGAGGATGGGCAAATCGCACTCGGGTCCTTCGCCGACCAGTGGAAGCTATTCCGGAACGCGGTCGACCGCATCCTGCAGAGCGGGCAGCCGTGAGACGCAAGGCACCAGCTGACCGGCTCATCGCTCGGTATCTCGCCACCCTCGACCGGGACCTTGGGGCACTGCCCCACGCCCGACGGCGCCAGATCGTCGACGAAATCAGCCGCCACATCGCCGAGGCCCGGGCTGATCTCGACCGCGATGACCCGGTCGCGATCAAGGCACTCCTTGAACGCGTCGGAGACCCGCGCTCCATCGCCGCGGAAGCCGACCCCTATGCTCTGCAGGCCCGCCCAACCCGCTGGACCGACCGGTTCACGCCCTGGCTCCTCCTGTTGGGCGGCTTCTTCTTCGGCGTCGGGTGGCTGCTGGGCGTGGTGCTCCTATGGGCGTCGCCTACATGGCGTACGAGAGACAAACTGCTCGGGACCGCCGTGTTCCCCGGCGGCCTTGCCACCGCCTTCACATTTCTTTCACTCCCGGCTCCTGGGAGCTCGTGCACTGGCAGCCAACAACCCGGACAGCGGCTTGTCTTGCACTGCACCACCTCAGGATTCGCACTGCCCTTTCCCATCGCGCTCCTCATGCTGGTCGTGCTGGTGGCGGCACCAATCATCACCGCGGCACACCTAGACCGAATTCGCCGTCATGGCGGGACCGATAACCGGGCGCCTTCGCATATCTGAACGCCTGAGACCCATGGACCGCGCACTTCGACGGCGTTTCCTATCCCAACGTGGCTGCAGGGAAAAGAGCGGCCCGCCCTCGAAGCAATAGCCGGCAGACCCACGCAGCCCCGAAGCCAGGAATCGCAGGACGCAACGCTGTACCGCATCTACGGAGATACCGCAGACAACCACGCACGTCCCAACACGGCATCGCCACCGATGGCTTAGGTACCAACCAAAACCACGGCAAACTTCGCCCCGCTTCCCCTCGCTCCACGCGCTCCCGGG
>JAJZLQ010000139.1 GCA_021850605.1 Actinomycetes bacterium | reverse complement strand
GCCCTTGAGCGGCTGGATCCGACCGACGTAGAGAACGATCGGCCCTGACTCTGGAAGGCGGGCGGCCCGTCGAGCCGCGAGCTTGTCGCCGTGGCCGAAAAGGGCGTGGTCCACTCCGAGTCCCACGGTCCGAATCCTATCGGGATCAAGACCCAGATGGAGGCGAAGGTCGTCGGCCTCGTGGTCACACGATGCAAGCACGACGTCCGAGCACGAGGCAATCTGGTCCTCGGCCGCAATGCGATCCTGTTCGGCGACAAGGTCGTCAGGACGAATACGCCCCTGGGCTTTCACTCGCTCAAGGGTGTGGAAGGTGGTCATCATCGGGACTTCATAGTGATGCTTGAGGCGATGCGCGACGATGCCCGAAAGCCAGTAGTTCCCGTGCACCACGTCGGGAAGCTCTGCGCAGCCCATGGCAACTCGCTGGATCACGTTTTCGGTGAACTCCTCGACCAAGCCGGGAAGCTCCTCCTTGCGCAACTGCGTCAAGTCGCCGGCCGGGACGTGATGGACCGACAGGCCTGGCTCGATTTCGAGCACGGCGGGATCGTTCGGAGAAGTCGCCCTGGTGTACACGCTCACGGAGGCCCCGATGCGCGCCAGAGCCGAGCCGAGCTGACGCACGTAAACGTTCATACCGCCACCGTCTCCAGAGCCCGGCTGCTCGAGCGGCGAGCTATGGAGCGAGATAACCGCGAAGTTCGTCATGCAATCGACCTAGTCATAGATCCCCCAGAGGAAAACCCCTACCCTCAACAAGACTGGAGGGAAAGTTGTTTCATCCTCGGCAAAAAAGGCGCGCCACCGATGTTAGGCGCCTTCGCCGCACTATTTTCTTTCTGCGCCTTTGCGGTTCGGCCCTAAGCGTCGCGACGGATGACTTTCTTGAGCAGCTCGTCGACCATACCCGAGTCACCACGGTAGCGCACGACCAACTCGGCGCGGATTGCATCAATCGCGACGAAAAGCTCCTTGCGCCATCGGGAGATCTCCGCTTCGACCGCCGAAAGTGCGGAGGTGGCTCTGGAGATCTCGTCGTTGGCGTTTTGGCTTTGCTCAGCGGTTGCGAGCATCCTTCGCAGAGCTTGCTCCACCGCCTCCACCTGTGAGTCCTGGAGGTTCGTATCGACAAAGCGCCCGAATCCCCGCTCGCCGGCGATATTCTTGCCAATCGCAGAACTAAGGGCGGTTACGGCATCGGTAGCAGGCGTCTCGGTACCCAGGCGCTGCGCGTCGAACTGCAACGTGTCCAGCCTTCCCTGGACCACGCGGCGCGCATAGGAGACCATCGTCTCCACCGCCTCCGCCTCCTCCTTGCGCCGCCGCAGCTCGTCCGAGGTCAACGCCTCCAGCCCGGAGCGGTAAGAGGGTTCGGTAATGCGCTTGACGTCGGACTCAAGCTGTTCCATGCGCGCAAGCATAGACGCCGCCGAAAGAGCGCGCACGTGAGGCCGGGAGCATCAGCCGCGCCAAAGCAGCCTCGGCCACGGCCAATAGGCGCAAAGTACACGCCCCTCGTAGTTGTGAGGCGAAAGGCTGCCGAAATGCCGCGAGTCCCGCGACACCTCTCGATTGTCCCCTTCGACCTCGAAGTGGCCATCCGCAAGAACCGTCGACACCCGCTTCACGACCAGGTTCTCCGGCACCGGAGCCCTTGCGACGACGATGGCTCCGGGAGAACAGAAGTGGCGCCTAAACCCGCCCACGCAAAGCAGCCGATCACCGGGTGCCAGGACGGGCAGCATACTGTGGCCGGCGACGCGGATGCGGAAGAGGAGTCGCATCGCAAAGAATGCTAACGCCCATAACCTGGGTCAAAGCGATCAAATTAACCCCCGCCTTTGGCATAAAGTTCACATTGCATCCGATATACCTATCGGTGAAAGTTCGCCCCTGGCCGTGTACCCGCGCGTGGGGCGAATGGCCGGAATACGAGAGGACTGAAATTGAACCTGTTCAAGACGATCATCAAGGCTCTTGAGCCCCGCACCGCCAGCGCGCACTGCGACCTCCCCTGCGGCGTCTACGACCCGGCCCAAGCACGCGTCGAGGCCCAGTCGATCAGGGCGATCGTGGAGAAGTACAACGCCAGCGATGACGAGTACTTCCGCGCACGTGCCATTTCAATCAAGGAAGACCGGGCGGACGAGGTGAACCATCACCTAGACGTCCTCTGGTACCAGTACTTCCAGCCTGCCCACCTGGAGAAGTATCCCGAACTGCACGAGGTCTTCTGGAAAACCAAGAAGCTGACCAGCCAGGCGAAGCGCACCAACGACATCGCCGTGGCAGACGACCTGCTTGCCGGGATCGATCGCATCGCCGAGATCTTCTGGGAGACCAAGAAGTAGCCACTCCGGCGACCAAACAAAGAAAGGGCCGCGACCAAGTCGCGGCCCTTTCTTTCGTGTCACCGCGAAGGGAATGCGGGTTTCGGCACGCTCAGTGGCCGATCCGGACCTGTGCGAAGAAGTGCTGCCAAGGGGCAATGGTGTGATAACCCAAGGCAGCGAGGAGCACGCCGAAAAGCACCACAGCCACCGCCACCAGGATACGCCCACCCGAACCCGCGACACGTACGGAGGAGAAGCGAATCTTGCCCAGGCTGCGCAGTCCGAGATCTCGGCCGCCCTGGTAGGCGGCCTTCGGGAAATACGCCACGATGTGCACGGCTGCGAGAATGAACCAAAGTACGAAGGAGGCCTGATGGATTCCGCGCCAGGTTTGCGTGGACACGGCGGTCGGACCCTTCAGCATCAGCTCCACTCCCGAGCCGATCAGCACGACAGTCGCGATGATAAGAAGTGGCGCCGCAACCCTTAAAAGGGGTTGCGGAGGGCCCGCGGCGTAGTAGCGAGGGCTCCTCGTGTAGTAACGGGCAAACCTATAAGAGGTAGAGACCAGCTTTACGAGGAGGGGTGGGATAAGAGCAAAGCCAAGTATCACGTGGTATGGAAGCAGCTGACCGATGGCCGGCACTGTGATTCCGATCAGCAACAGCTCGACAAAGACCACCAGCCCGACCAGCGATGTCAGGCGGGTGTTGGCCAGCACGCGCCTCTTGGGTCCCAGGTCGTCACGACTGGGGGTGATCATCTCTTCGAGAACGTTCTCTACCGACGGCGGGAGCGAGGGTGAACTCGCGCCAGGAGCCGTCGGTGGGCGTGGCACCCCGCGGAACTGGTATTCGCGCCGGGTCACCGTTCTGCCCCGGGGGGACTGGGGGAACGTATTCATTGTTCTGACGGTCTAATGGGAAAAGCTGAACAGCAAATTAATTCGCGTCTTGCGATGCTCGAATGCCCGTGCCACTTGCGGGCCCCGCGCATACTCAGGTGCTGACATCGACCCTGGACGAGGCTAAATTCTGGGGAGAGCTTGGAGCGTCGCCTCACGGCACGCCCTTTAGCTGGCCCTCCTGGCGCAATTGGTTAGCGCAACGGACTTTTAATCCGTGGGTTCTGGGTTCGAGTCCCAGGGGGGGCACCACCCGTTGTACGAGGTCCCGGCAGACGGCCTGGCATATCGTCGCCGGAACTTCGCTGATACCATGTCGCGACACGCTGCGCGGCGTCGCCCACCATGCTTTGACTACCGGTAATCCGACCGCCAAGTGCCGTCACTCCCCGAGGGCAAGACGGGGACTGCAAGATCCTTTACCGGAATCCTGCCGCATGGCACTCCCTTGCACCGGCACGAAATGCCGAACCCGCGCCGAAACCGGCCACCCGGAATCCTCAGCCGGCAAGCGATGGAACGGATCTCGATGCGCTTGGATTCCGACGACGGTCCGATGGCATACTCGGAATGGAGGTAGGTGGCTGCCGTGGCGTCAACTCGCGACGATGAGTATTTGGGATTGGCGTCCTACCGGAAATGCGTCGAACGTATTCAGGCCAACTGGCACGTATTTGTTGAACGCCGCACACAACGCCTTGGACAGGCCCTCTTCGACGCCCCGGTTGAGAAGATCGCCGAGAACATCTTGGAGGATCTCTTCACAGGGGTGCTCGACTGGCAACTCTCCGACGTCAATCTGCAGATCGGCCGCGCAGACCTGATCCTTTCAGATTTGGGCATAAAGAGACTTGTCCTCGAGACCAAGAGGCCGGGAGCGCTGGCATGGAACCGGCAATCCGTCCATGCTGCACTTGAACAGGCGCGCGGCTATGCCGCGGTGCAGAAGGTCGAAACCATTGCGGTTAGCGACGGGAGCATGCTCTACGCCGCAGACGTCCATGACGGGGGCCTGAGGGACCGCGTACTCGTCAGCCTTGCCTCGATCGAGCCGCAGCTGGATTTGTGGTGGCTTTCAGCCCACGGGATCTACAGGACACGGCCGCAACCTGTCGGCGGAACAATTCCGAACTTTGACGGCATCGTAGCCACAGTGACCCCGGAACCGGGATTGGCAATATTGCTCCATCCCAAGTACCAGCTTCCCGCTCAATGCTTCGCCTTCATCGGCGATGCAAGCCGTCCCACGACATGGAAGCTTCCCTATCGGCTGGGAGATGGGGCCATAGACCTCAAGCGACTCCCCAAAGCAATTCAGGCGATTCTGAGCAACTACCGAGGCGCAAAGGTCACCATTCCCAGGGAAGCCGCGGGTGACGTGCTGGTGCGGCTCGCTCGCGCCGCAGCATCGCTCGGCAAAATGCCCTGCCAGACTTACCCGGCCGCAGATGCGTACGTCGAAGCACATCAAGCACTTGACCAGCTGGATCGGCTGTCGGAGGTTGGCTGCTGTGTCCCGGCTGCCTCCAAGTAGAGAGCTGCCGATTGCGCCGGTGCAAAACGTGGGAGCGGGGGCTACTGGCCACGGCACACGTTTACCTTCCCTCTAGGTGCTGGAATCACCGTCACCGGGCAGGTCGCGTGGTGTACGCAGTGGGAAGCCACCGACCCAGATCTCAGGCCAGGGAAGCCGCCCGCACCGCGGGTTCCGAACGCCAAGAGCGCCGCGCCCTCATTTGCCTCCGATAGGACCGGGGACGCACGCCCCTGAACCGCAATGGGCCGCACTTGGACACCCGAGTCCTTGAGCACCTTCTTAGGGCTCCTCGAGAAACTGGGCGGCCTCCCAGTAGATCTCGTGGTCCAGCGACCCCGGCGTCAAGACCAATCCCGACGGCGGTCCGTAGGCGTAGACGGGCTCGAGAACCGCACCAACGCGTGCCGCCAATCCAGCGCCAAGCGCGCCTGTTCCGATGCGTCAAGACCTACGACAACCCTTTGTTCAGGGTCCGCAATCTCTGTCATAGCGAGCTTCCTCGCCGGCAGCTTGGGCAGCGCAACTAAATTCTCGCCGCACCCGGTGCGCGGGGCGCCTTTGGCAAGGGCTTGCGATTCAGCGAGGGTCACGCGCTCCGGAAAGATACAAGTGGATCCGACCGCAATGGGCAGACCACGATGCCAACGCTCGAGGACAGCCTGGCGCGTCAGATGATCTTTGACTCCCTGCCTTGCCAGTATTCGTCGCGCAGCAGCCGCTTTAGCAGCTTCCCCGTCGGCATCCTCGGCAATTCAGCCCGGAAATCCACCGACCGCGGGCACTTGATGTCAGCGAGCCGGGCTCGGCAGTACGCGATCAGCTCCGCCTCCATCTCAGGCCCGGCTTCGGCGGGATCGAGCAGTTCGACAACGGCCTTGACCTCCTCTCCGAACTCATCGTTGGGAACGCCAATCACGGCGGCGTCAGCCACCCGCGGGTGTGTGACCAGCACGTTCTCTGCCTCTTGCGGGTAGATGTTGACGCCGCCCGAGATGATTACGAAGGATCGGCGGTCCGTCAGATAAAGGAACCCCTCGTCATCGAGCCTCCCCACGTCGCCAAGCGTGCTCCAACCCTGCTCGTTGTAGGCGGAGCGAGTCTTGTCCGGATCATTGTGGTACTCGAACTGGGAACCGTCCGAAAAATAGATGGTGCCCTCAGCACCCACCGGCAGCTCGGATCCGTCGTCGCCGACGATATGGACCTTCCCCAGTATCGCCCTGCCCACTGAACCCGGATGTGAGAGCCACTCCTCCGGCGAGCAGGCCACGAACCCGTTGCCCTCGGTACCGGCGTAGTACTCGTGGATGACCGGCCCCCACCACTCCATCATCTCGCGCTTGACCTGGACGGGACAGGGAGCGGCGGCATGTACCGCCGCCCTCAGGGAGCCGACGTCGAAGGTGAGCCGCACATCTTCGGGGAGCTTCAGCATCCGCACGAACATCGTCGGCACCAGCTGCGAGTGGGTCACGCCAAACGCGCCAACCAGACGCAGGAACTCCACGGGATCGAAACGATCCATGATCACCGACGTTCCACCTAGGCGATGGTTCACCAGGTTGAACCGAAGCGGAGCCGCGTGATACAGGGGCGCGGGCGAAAGGTACACGGTGGAGTCATCGAAGCCGTAAAGCGCCTTCAACAGATCCGCGAGCCCGTTGCGACCCGGGAAGGGGTCGAGCGACAGAGGGACTTTCACCCCCTTTGGCCTGCCGGTGGTCCCTGAGGAGTAGAGCATGTCGGCGCCCTCGAGTTCGGGAGCTGTCGCGGCCGGATCCAAGTCGTGCAACGCCGAATCGAGGCGCACCCATCCCGGAGCGTCGGCTCCGGCGATCAGGCGGGCCACGAGGGCGGGGTTCGCCGTCGTGGCCGCATCCACCTCACCCAGCAGGGCCCCGGAGGTCAGAACCACCTTGGCCCCGCAGTCCGCGATTATGTAGCGGAGCTCGTCTTCCCGCAGCCGAGTGGAGGCAACCGTGTAATAAAGACCCGAGCGCTGGGCACCCCAAGCAGCCTCTATCAGCTCCTTGCGGTTCTCCATGCAGATGGCCACCGAGTCGCCGGGGAGCAATCCCAACGAGCTGAAAAGCGCGGCGATCCTGGCGCTCGCGGCGTCCAGGTCGCCATAGCTTACGACCCTGCCGCTGGAGGGGAATATCATCGCCGCCTTTTGCGGGTCCACTCCAGCCATCTCCCACAAGTGCATTATTCTCCCCCTCGCCGCGCCTCCGCGGCTTCGATAGATGCGAAGCTATCAAAGCGGTCACCCGCCTCGCGCTTCAGGTGAGCAAAGGCAGGGAATAGGGGCGCTGAGTCGCCGTTAATATAGTTGCATTCGCAACTACTGATCGGAGGTCGGCATGCCGGCTGTAAGCGTGGAGAACCTTCTCCTCATCCCCAGGATCAACGAGGTGGACGAGGCTACGGCCAAGCCTCGTAGGGTGACCTCCGTGACCACCGCCCCCAAGGGTTACGAGGGGGAAGGATTCCCTGTCCGTCGCGCCTTTCAGGGCGTGGAGATGGCCAAGCTCGACCCCTTCGTGCACATGGACCAGATGGGCGAGGTCGACTACGCGCCGGGAGAGCCCAAGGGGACGCCCTGGCATCCGCACCGTGGATTCGAGACGGTCACCTACATGATCGACGGCATCTTCGTCCACCACGATTCGACCGGCGGCGGCGGCGTTATCCAGAACGGAGCCACGCAATGGATGACGGCCGGCGCCGGAATCCTGCACATCGAGACACCCCCCGAAGAGCTGGTGGTCAACGGTGGACTCTTCCATGGGATTCAGCTCTGGGTCAACCTTCCCTCGCGTTCCAAGTGGAGCACGCCTCGCTATCAGGGACTTGAGCCGAACGACGTTGAACTGCTGGCCAGCCCGGACGCCGGGGCCCTGATCCGCGTGGTGGCGGGCGAGGTGGACGGTCATAGGGGTCCCGGTTCGACCCAGACCCCCATCAACTTCCTCCACGTCTCCATCGAGCCCGGTGCCCGCGTTCGCATCAACTGGCCCCGCAACTTCAACGCACTGGTCTACGTCCTCTCGGGCCAAGGGGTGGTCGGCGCCGAGCGCGCCTCCATTTCCACCGGGAGGCTGGCCGTGCTCGAAGGCGGTGACTACGTGGAAGTGGCAAACGCCGTGGAGCATGCCGAGGAGAAGCTGGAGATACTGATCCTGGGCGGCGAGCCGATTCGCGAGCCGGTAGCCTGGGCGGGACCCTTCGTGATGAACACACGCCGCGAGATCGAACAGGCCTTCGAGGACTACCAGCGCGGCAAGATGGGCGTAATACCTCCGCAGTACACCTTCAGCGCACCTAACTCCTGAACCACCGGTTCTCGGATCCCCTGTTGCTCGCAAACGGCCGGCGTCTCTGACGCCGGCCGTTTGTCACGTGGTCCCCGCGACAGGCCCGGGCCCTGGAGCGCGCAACGCCCTGAACGACGGCCGCGATGCGAGCCGGCCGACCTCTGGCCGAGGAGGTCGGCGAACTCCGGGCCCGGAGAGGTCGAAGGCGATGCTCCCCGCCGTCATTCCCCAGCGCGGTTCCGGTGGATAATGGGAGATGGTCCGCGGTGCCCAAGAGATTCGCATCAAGCACCTCCAGGAGGAGGATTGGCGCGAGTGGCGCCTACTGCGCTTGGCGGCGCTGGCCGAGGCGCCCTACGCCTTCTCGTCCGGCCTGGAGGACTGGGTCGGCCCGGGCGACCGGGAGGAGCGTTGGCGCAGCCGCTTCAGATCAATCCCGTTTAACGCCATCGCCACACTCGGCGGCACACCGGCGGGTATGGTCGGCGCCACGGCTCCTTCAAACGGAGAAAGCGAGCTTATCTCGATGTGGGTGGCGCCGCGGGCAAGAGGGAACGGAGTGGGAGGCGCACTGATCACGGCGGTCGCCGACTGGGCACGCAACCAAGGGGCGACGACCCGTGCGCTCGATGTACGCGCAGCGAACGCGCACGCGATCGCCCTCTATCTGCGGCACGGGTTCCTGGATACCGGCCGTTCCCCGTCCGGCACCGACACCCTTCCCGAGATCAGAATGTCTAAAAGCCTGCTCTAGAACGCGACGGGCGTGTTGCCAGGTGGCGGCAGACCGGCCACCTGGCCGAATTTGGTGATTGAAGCGGCCGGAGGAACCGGTATCCGCACCTTCAGCGGGCTGACCTCCGTGTAGACGGCGGTCACCTTCAGCGTGGATGCAGCGGAATACTGCGAGGCCGGCGGTTCGAGCCGGTCGACCAGCTTCACCGAGGTGACCGAACCCCTCGAGACGGTCACCTCGCCACTCCAACGGTTCGTCCACCCGTTGGCCGTCGAGCTATAGGCATAGCTGTAGACATTCCCTTCACGTGACACCTCCGTGGCACGGGCCGCGGGGGCCACCGGCATGAAAATCATCAGCTTCGCGTCGAAGCCGCGGGGTATGCGCCACCACTTCGTACACTGCGGAGGCAAGGGGACGTAACCGACGCTCCGATCGATGACAAGAGCCGGCTGACCGCCGGCGCAGGCCACGCCCGGATTCCAATTCGTCGAATAGACGGCCAGTTTTTGGGGCGCCGCGAATTGGTAAGTGCCGCTCTGGCGCAAGGGGGACGGGGAGGACTGGTGGACCGTCACCAACGAGACCTGAGCACTCAGCGCTTTGGAGGACTCCAGTCTCGTGATGGCGGCCCTGAGAGCAACCTCGGCCGAGCCGCTGCTTGTGGCTTGAGTGCCCGCTCCGCATGCCGCACCGGCCAAAGCCAGTACCCCGCACGAAAGCGCTGCCCGCAGCATTGGAACAGAGTACCAGAGAAGACCCGCGCGTCTCGTTAATCTTCAGCCGGGCACCCTAACCTGAGATGGGTGAGCATTCTTGCGACGTGCTCGATCGGCGGAGCGGGCCACTTGGATCCCCTTCTTCCGATCCTGGACGCCCTGGCCGGCCTCGGCCACGAGACAATGCTGATGGCACCACGCGCACTGGCCCGGCATCTCGAGCGCTCCGGCCACGCCTTCCGCGCGGCCGCCGATCCGCCCCAGGACGAGCTCCAGGCGATCAAGCAGGCGATAGCCGAGCACCGCGCCGACTCAGCCGTCCTCTCCGAGCGCGAGCTCTTCGGGCGGCTCTCCACCGCGGCGATACTGCCGACCGTGGAGGAGGCGGTGGCGACTTGGAGACCGCAGCTCGTCGCGCGCGAGACCTGTGAATACGCCGGTGCCGTCGTGGCTAACAGCTTCGGCCTTCCCCACGCCCAGGTCGGCATCTCCTTACCGAGCATCGACGAGTCGGCCCTCGCAATTGCGTCCGGGGCCCTCGAACGCTACGACCCGGACTTGGCGCTCAAAATACGCGGCCTTCCATATCTGAGCCGTTTTCCCCGCTCGTTCGGTTCCTCGCCCTTCACACAGACATGGAGGTACCGCACGGATCCCGCCAGGGACAGTGGCGGCCCCGCAACCGGTCCGGTCGTCTACGCAACCCTGGGCAGCATGGCCGGTTCGATGGCGCCGTTGCGCGGCGCTTACCGCCTCGTCTTGGAGGCGCTC
>JAJZLQ010000105.1 GCA_021850605.1 Actinomycetes bacterium | reverse complement strand
TTGTAGGTGTGACCTCGTCAGTTTTGTATGTAACCCTTGGTGGGCCCGGCGGGACTCGAACCCGCGACCAAGGGATTATGAGTCCCCTGCTCTAACCGACTGAGCTACAGGCCCGGATAGATACTAATTGCGAGTGAGCAGCCTGCAGCGAAGAACCAGGGCCGCATGGCCACGCCAGGGCGCCGATCCGCCTAGCTTGCAATACGTGGACCTGAACGGCGACGTCGGAGAATACTTCGCCGGCGACAGACACGGCGGCGACGAAGAGCTGATCCCGCTGCTGAGCAGCGCGAACATCGCCTGCGGCTTCCACGCGGGGGACCCCTTGGCGATGTCCGAGACCGTTCGCCGGTGCATCGAAGCCGGTGTGTCCATCGGGGCACATCCCTCGTACCCCGATCTGGCTGGCTTTGGTCGCAGGCACCTGGCCATGACTCCGGCGGAGCTGGCTGCGGCGGTGACCTATCAAGTGTCGGCGCTGGCAGGGATGGCGCGTGCCGCAGGTGGCAGAGTCGCCCACGTCAAGGCCCACGGCGCGCTCTACAACCGCATGTTCGACGACCGCTCCGAGGCACGAGCCTTCACCGAGGCAATCGTCCGCACGCACCGGGATCTGATCATCCTCGGCCAGCCCGGCAGCGCCCTCGAAGAGGAAGCCAAGCGCCAGGGATTGCGCTTCGCACGGGAGGGCTTCGCTGACCGGCTCTATCGCCAAGACGGCACGCTGGTACCTCGCGGCCAGGATGGTGCAGTCATCGAGGACCTGGAAGCCCAAATAAGCCAAGCCGTTGCACTGGCACGGGGGGAGGAGATCCAGAGCGAGCAAGGTCGGCTCCGGCTCGCCGTCGACTCAATTTGCGTCCACGGCGACACGCCGGGTGCCGCGCGAGCCGCCCAAGCCATCCGAGCCGCCCTGATCGGCAACGGCCTGGCAATCGGACCCCTTTGCTGACTTTCGAGACCTTCGGAGAAGCCGCCATCCTCTTTCGTTCGGCGAACGGCGCCGAAGTGGAGGACGCCTGCTTTCGGCTAGCCGAGGAACCCCCCGCGCTATTGATCGACGTCGCCTGCACCCGCCACACCGGACTGGTCACCTACGATCCGGCTTTGGCAGGTCCGGACGAGGCAATGGCCGCAGTTCGGGTAGTGGCCGTGAGTGCCGAGACGAGCCAACGGCCCCAGCACGAAATCCAGATTGCGGTGGTACTCGACGGAGAGGACCTCGAGGAGCTGTTTACTGGCGCTGAATCCGGCCTGCGGGAGTTCGCCGAAGAGCTCGCCTCGAAGACTTTTACGGTGGCCCACTTGGGATTCGCCCCCGGCTTCATCTATTTGGACGGGCTGTCCGAACGCTTCCGCCGCCCGCGCAAGGCAACCCCTCGCACCCGCGTACCGGCCGGGTCGATTGCGATCGGGGGTCCGTATCTCGGCATCTACGGCACCGCGTCTCCGGGTGGATGGAATCTAGTGGGGACGACCCCTCAGCGGCTCTTCGACGAGCGGCGCGAGCCGCCGACGGTGCTTATGCCGGGAGACAGTGTCCGCTTCAGGGTCGTCAGCACGCACGAGGCTGCTCCGGATGAAGACGAGGTCGCCGGCCTCACGGATCCCTCCGCCCACCCGGCGCTCGAGGTTCTCGAGGTGGCCGGGGCGGCCTGGATCGAGGACGAGGGCAGGCGCTGCGCGGGCATCTGGGGCGTTCCGCGCTCGGGCGCAGCGGATCCTTGGGCCTACGGACTTGCCAACCTGCTGGTGGGCAACCACGCCGGGACTCCTGCCCTGGAGATCCCGCTCGGCCGGATCAAGCTGCGAGCACTGACTTCTCTCCATCTGGGCAGCGCCGGCGTGGGGCTTAACATCAGCCTGGACGGCCGCCCGGTGGACGCCGGTCACTGCTTCCCCATCGCATCGGGCCAGATCGTGGAGGTCTCGGCATCGGATGTATCCTGCTATGGGTATCTGTCGGTGGCAGGGGGCATCCATGTCAGGCGCTGGCTCAGGTCGGCCTCCCACGACAGGCTCTCGGGCTTCGGCCCGCCTCCCCTTGCAGCGGGCCAAACCCTCCTGGCGCTGCAGCCCAGCGCCCCGCCCAAGGACCACCTGCTGCCTGATCGCGCCGTACCCGTCCCTGTCCGAGTGGTGGCCGGTCCGCACTCCGAGCACTTCAGCGACGAAGAGCGCAGTCTTCTCACCGAGGCCGAGTTCAGGATCTCCGGGGCCTCTTCCCGTGTCGGGGTGCGCCTGGATGGAGCCCTTTTTGCCCAACGGGAAGAGCGCACACTCGAGGAGAGCGAGCCGCTTGCACTGGGGGCTATCCAGGTGCCTCCAGGAGGCGAGCCCATCGTCATGCTCGCTGATCACCCGGTCACCGGCGGTTACCCGGTCATCGCGACCGTGATCCTTGCCGACCTGGACCGGATCGCCCAGCCCCGCCCGGGCTCTGTCGTGCGCTTTACCTACGTGGAGGCCGAGCAAGCCAGGTCCGCCTATCGGGACCGCGTAGCGGTCCAGCCTCACCTGGCGGTGGGGAGCCGACCCTTCGACGAGCTCAAGTCCGCGGAGTTCTGAATCAACGCGCACGGACTCGGCGTTGGCGCAGGGGGCGATGGCCTCTGGGACGGGCCCAAGGCAGAGCCGACGCTCGCCGATAAACGCATTTCACGAATAGAGCACGTTGGCCGATGGACCTAGCCCTGGATCGGCACCGGGGTCCAGGAGGCGCCGGCATCGCTGGTGCGCCACAGCTGGTTGCGGAAGACGGTCCAGCTGGGGAGCTGGGTGGTCCAGAACGCGTAGCCGACCTCCGGCGTCGTGAAGCCGATCATATTCCAGGTTCCGCGGGAGTCTAGTGCCGGCATCACCACCCGCCAGGTGGCTCCGCCATCCGTGGTCCGGATCAGGCCACCTGCACCAGGGCCGCCGAGAAAGCCGTTGGACTCCACCGCGACCTGAGGCGAGGCTCCGGCCAGTATCGACCCTGCCTCCGCCATGGTGGGCGTGATTCCGGTTTCCGGCCCCACCTGCACAAAGTGAGCGCCGCCGTCGGTCGAAAGATATGCGAAATCGAAATGCCCGCCGGCACAGTCAGCCCACACCACGGCGTCGCTGACTGGAGAATACTGACAGAACACCCCGGGTACCTGCTGCGGGTCCGTCACGAACGTTTCGCCGCCATCCGTAGAGCGGAGAAGGTGGTTGTTTTCAATAGCCCATCCGTCCTTGGTGAAGGTGGCGTTCATGATCCAGATGGAGTCACCGTGCACGGCGAAGACGGGGCTGACCACGCCCGCGGCAGGAAGCACACTCCAATCGTTGCCGGCCGCCTCGACCTTCCATAGACGCGCCCCCGGCGTGGTGGACACCACACATGTACCCGTCGAGGCACACTCGGGGTTGGGAGGGGTGATCACGGCATATGCCGCGCCGGCCGCGGCACGAAGCGCCGAGACGGTGCCGGGCAGTGAAATTGCCGCCCAACTCGTTCCACCGTCATGCGTGGCGTAGAACCCGCCGGGTCCCCACAACCATCCGTCTTCGGGGTCGGCGAAACGAACCTGGCTCAGCGCCGGCGACTGGGTGTTGGCGGTTCCGAATGCGCCCCCCGGAGCGGGGAGCCTCCGAAAGGTGCCGCCCGCGTCGATGGCGGTGACCAGAGCCTCGCACTCCTTGTGGCCACAGGGAGCGAATCCGAGCAGCCACCACTGCTTTGTGCTGACCGCAGTGAAGGAAAGCGGCTCAAATCCCGCCGGCACCGCGGTTCCAGGCGGCAGCGTAGGCGACGGCGCCTGTTGTGAAGCAGTGGTGACCGCCCTGGTGGTCGAGGTGGTGGAGGTGGAAACCGGCGAGGAGGAGGCCGAGGCACCGTTGGCGCAGCCCGCAAGGGCAACGGCGGCCACCGAAAGGGCCACCATGCCCGAAAGGCGCTTCGGCATCCTGGTGCTCCTCCCCCTCCGACCGCTGCTTGCCCCCGCGGGGAGCGCCGGGACCCCCGACACCAGGGGCGCGAGCGTGCTTAGCCCAGGATCAGCTCGGCAATCTGGCGGATCGAGGCCACACTACCGCCGGTGACCAGGGTGGTTATCGAGGTCTCCCGCCAGCGTGCCAGTTCGTCCCTGACCTTTGCCAGCGGCCCGACGAGGGCAACGTCCTCGATCATAGAGAGCGGAATCAGCGACATCGCCTCTTCCTTGCGGCCCGCAAGAAAGGCCTCCTGGATCAGGTCGCACTCCCGCTCGTAGCCCATGCGCACGAAAACCTCGGCGTGGAAGTTCATGTTCTTGGCGCCCATGCCTCCGATGTAGAGGGCCATCATCGGACGGATCGCATCGGCCGCCTTCTCGACGTCGTCGCCGATGACCACCGGCACCGAGCAGATGACCTCGAAGGCCGCGGCATCACGTCCATCGGTACGCTTTGCAAATCCCTCCTGGAGCGCCTTGCGGTAAAAGCCGTCGTTCTTGGGCGAGAACCAGAAGGGGAACCAGCCGTCCGCAATCTCGGCGGCCAGCGCCACGTTCTTGGGGCCTTCGGCAGCCAGGCAGATGGGAATGTCGCTGCGAAGTGGATGGACGGTGGACTTGAGCGCCTTGCCCAGCCCCAGCCCTCCCGGATAGGGCAGCTGGTAGAACTCGCCGGAGTAGGCGACGGGGCCCTCCCTCTCGATCACCTTGCGCACCACATCAACGTATTCACGGGTGCGCTTGAGCGGCTTGGGGTAGGGCTGGCCGTACCAGCCCTCAACCACCTGTGGCCCGGAGGCGCCGATCCCCATTATGAAGCGGCCACCGGAGAGGTGATCCATGGAGATGGCGGCCATGGCGGCGGCCGTCGGGGTACGGGCGGAGAGTTGCATGATGGCTGTTCCCAGCCGGATACGGGTCGTCTTTGCCCCGTACCAGGCGAGAGGGGTGAGCGCATCCGAGCCGTACGCCTCGGCGGTGAAGGCGGAGTCGAAGCCGAGCCTCTCCGCCTCCTGGATCAGCTCCTCCGTCCCGGCCGGCGGCCCCGCCGACCAGTAGCCCATCTGCAGTCCAAGCTTCACTTCTACTCAATCCTCCTCATCGGCCCGGCTATTACCGGAAATCTCAATCACCCTTTGGCGGACGGCCGGGCCCAGGCGGACCGGCGAAGGCCTGGGCTATTCCCACCCACCGCCGGGCGTCCTCGCCGCTGACCTCCAGGTTCAGGTCGGCCGCATTACGTCGTTGCACCACCAGCAAGGCCAGATCACCCAGCGAACCGGCCACCCGGTTCTCCTGCCCCAGTGCATCCAACGAGGCCTCCCCAAAGCTTCGCGTACTCCCATCCGGCATCCTCACCCTGATCTCGATGTCGCCCACCGGAGGCTCCAACCCCCGGTTGCGGAAGGAGAAGCCGATGGTACGGTAGCCGAGGTAGACGACATTCAGGTGGCGCTCGGCAAAGAAGATCTGCTCGCCGAGGGCGTCGCGGATGTCCGCGCCGTGGGCGAAGGTCTCCATCAGGCGCGCGGTGGTCATCGACTCGCTGCTCATGGCGGGCCCGAACCAGGCCACCCGGGCGCCCGGATGTGAGACGGCGGCAGCCAGGTACTCCTCGCGCGCGGCACCGAACTCCTTCAGCAGCAACCGTGGCGCAAGCGCGGCGATCTCGCCCTGACCCTTCTCCAGCACGGATGGCTCCGCCGCCGCCTGGCTCAGCCAGTCGGAAAAGCCCTGGGGGTCGTTGACCGCACGCGCCGCCACCCGATCGAAGAAAGCCAGGTGCGCCACCTGGTCGGCGACGTCCCAACCTTCTGCCGGGGAGGGGGCCTCGAAGTCATCCGCCCCGATGTTCTCGAGCACCTCGAGAAGTTCCTCGGTCTCCGCGCGCAGCTCCGCCGCCAAGACCTGGCTCCTCGATGTCGTCTCAGACTCCACGGACTAGAAACCTATCGCACCGGCACACTTGAGGACGGGACAAAGCTCGAATGGATCAGCCTCGAGCGCCGGTGCCCAGTACGCCGAGCAGGCCCGTGAGCGCCTCCTCGATAATGCGCAAAGCGGCCTCGAAGTCGTCCAGCCCTCCCAGGTAGGGGTCAGGCACGCCGAGAGGCTTTCCGCCCGCTAACCCGTCGGGTGAAAAGCTTCCGAGCAGTACCAGTTTCTCCGGGTCCCGGCGCAGGGAGGCCAACGAAGCCAGGTCCCGATGGTTCTCGACATCGAGGGCCACCACGAGTGAAAGATCCTCGGTCCACTCGTCCCGGTAGCGGCGGGCGCGATGGCCCACCAGCGAGTAACCCGCCTTGGCCAGGACGGCACGCGCCCGGGGATCGGCGTCGCTCCCCTCGTGCCAACCCCCGGTTCCCGCACTCTCGAAGCGCCCGGAGAAACCGGGGGACACGGCCGATCGAGCGCGGGCCACCGCCTCGGCCATCGGCGACCTGCATATGTTTCCGGCGCATACGAAACAGACCGAGATCCCCGGCCCAGCGGCCAGCGAGGAAAGTTCGGCCAGGTAGTTGGCGTCGGGTTGGAGCATCATCCCATCGTAAATGCGCCTCGCATATGCCCGGATCCCTTCTGGCCGCGGGCCAGGTTGCAATCCGGACACCGAATCTTTGGAAAGAATTCGATTGGATGCACCAAAAGGTTCACCGGTCTTTCACCCGCCGGAAATGCGTGCCGTGCAAAGTGGTGCCGTGATGAACACCACAAAAACCAACAAAGATGTCCCGGCGCGCTCGAAACTGGGACTGGCAATAGCAGCAGCCGTGCTTCCCGTGCTCGCTGCAGCGTGCGGTAACAGCGCCTCCGCAGCCACCTCGTCGGCGCAGCAATCCAAGGCTTCCGCCAAAGTACCCCTGGTGGTCTACTCAGCCCAGGGTTACGACTCCGCCATGACCGCCGCCTTCCAGAAGGCAACCGGCATCCCGACCACCCTGGTGGACGATTCGACCGGACCTCTGCTTGCCCGCGTACAGGCGGAGGCGGCGAATCCCAAGTGGGGCGTACTCTGGGTGGACGGTGACGAGGCCTTCGCAGCCCTCGATCAGCAGCACTACCTCCTCAGGAACTGGGAGCCCAACGTCAACTGGACCAGCGCCGCCCAGCAGGTGATACCTGCGGACAAGAGCTATGTCCCCACCGGGCTGACGATGGCGGGAACCCTGGTCTACTCCACCAAGACCGTCAGCACTCCCCCAACCTCGTGGTCCGATCTGCTCTCGCCGCAGTGGAAGGGCCAGATCGGCATGAACGACCCCGCGGTCTCCGGGCCGACCTTCCCCTTCGTAGCGGGAATGATGAACTATCTGGGCGGGGTCGCCAAGGGTGAGCAGTTCTACAGCCAGCTGAAGGCGAACGGCCTGCAGGTCTTCCAGACCAATGGCGACACGCTGCATGCGCTGGCCACCGGCCAGATCAAGCTGGCGCTCATCCAGAGTTCGGCGGGCATCGGCGCGGGCTTCAAGGACCCCTCCATCAAGACGGCGTTCCTGTCGCCCTCCACGCTGTTGCCGGGCGTGATCGGGATCGACGCCAAGGCGCCCGCCGCCGAGATCGCCGAGGCGAAGAAGTTCGCCGAGTTCGTGCTCTCCCCAGCTGGTCAGAAGGTTCAGTTGAGCGGCGACCCGACCGGGGATTCACTCTACTGGCCGGTGATCCAGGGCGTGAGCCCGGAGAGCGCCGTCCCCAGCCTTTCGGGCGTCAAGTACCAGGTGGTCAACCCGTACACCTGGGGAGCACGCGAGAACGCCATCAACGGCTGGTTCACCTCCACCATCGTCAACTGATCCAGCCCCCTGGTTGCAAGAGCCCCTGCGCAGGGAGGCGCGCGGGGGCTCTTGCGCGTTTTCACACCCGGACGAGAAAGAGAAGATGACCGCCGAACCAGTACTGCTCGAACGCACACCCGTTCAACCCGTCGAGCACCGTAAACACACACCGAGCCAGCCGAAGGGCCGATGGACCTGGGGGGCGGTGGTCGCCGCACTTCTGGCCACCGTGCTCATCCTCCCGGTGCTGCTCTTCCTGCTCCAGGCATTCATGCCCGGCCTCTTCGCTCCTTCGGGCCCGTTGTTCAGCGTCTCCCCCATTCGCTATGCGCTGCAAGGGGACTCGCTGCGCGGAATGGTGGACTCTCTCCTGGTCTCGGTGGCCTCCGCCGTCATCGCCTCGGCACTGGGCTTGCTGAGCGCCTGGATCACACGGCGCACCAATCTGCGCGGAGTACGGCTCTGGTCGGTTTCGATGTGGTTCCTGCTCCTGGTGCCGACGTACATGACCACCGAAGGCTGGCAGCGCCTGCTGGAGCCGGCGGGAGTGCTGGCACGCGCCGGACTTGATCCCGCCCCCGCCTACCACCTCTTCTTCGGCCCCCTTGGGGTGGTCTTCGTCCTGGGGATGTCGGGGCTGCCCTTCGCCTACCTGGCGGTCAGCGCCACCTTGGCCAACGTGGGCGCGGAGCTGGAGGATGCCGCCCGGGTCCACTCCGGGACGCGCATGGACTCGCTGCGCGTAGTTATGCCCCTAATGGCGCCGGCGCTCCTCTCCGCCTTTGCCATCGTCTTTGCCGAATCCATGAGCGACTTCGGCGTGGCCTACACCTTGGCCGCCAATGCGCACTTCCCCATCGCCACCTACTCCCTGTACACCTCGATCGACGCGATCCCGGTGAACTTTCCCAACGCGGCGGCGATCGGCTGGCTCCTGGTCGCCTCGGCGCTGCTGCCGGTCTATCTCCAACGCCGGCTTACCAAGTCCAAAAGCTACGCCATCGTCGGCGGGCGCCGCCGCTTCGCCAGGCGCTCGGAGATCACCGGCAAAACCCGCTGGGCCTTGTACGCGGTCCTTGGCGCCACCTTCCTCCTTGCCATCGGCGTGCCGGTTCTCGGCCTGGTGAGCGCCTCGCTCACCAGGGGACTCGGCAGCCAGATCGGTGCCGCAAGCTTGACGCTGTCCAATTACCGTCGGGTCTTCTCCTCGACACTGCTCGGCTCGCCCCTGCGCTACTCGGCGTGGATGTCCCTCGCGACGGCAACGGCGACCATTGCCTTCGGCGCCTACCTGGCACGCATCCTTTCCCGCCGCGAGCAGGGAGCGGCGGCCCGGACGCTGGATCTGCTGCTGATCGGCTCGGTGGCCCTGCCGGGGATCGTGCTCGGCGCGGGCTACATCTTCACCTATAACCAGCCCATTCTCTCAGATGTCGGAATCAACCTTTACGGGACCTCCAAGCTGCTCTTCCTTGGTTACCTGGCCACCGCATTACCCGCCACCTCGCGAATCCTGGTCGGGCCCCTGGCCCAGGTCCAATCGAACATGACCCTGGCCGCGCGGGTCCATGGCGCCGCCCCGGTGAGGGCATGGATGCAGGCGGTGATGCCCATCCTCTCGCGCGCCCTGCTCTCGGCCTGGCTGCTCACCTTCGCAAAGACGCTGCTCGAGCTGCCGCTTTCGCAGCTCCTCTATGCACCAGGCTCGCTACCGCTTTCGGTGGCGATCAACAAGCTCACGGCGGGATATGACTACGGCGGAGGCGCAGCGATGTCGGTGATCGCACTGGCCGCAGCTCTGGTGGTGATCGGGGTGGCCAACGGACTGTATCGCCTGCTTGCGCCACGCGGCTGGCAAAGGATGGGAGGAATGATCGATGACTGAGTCTCGGGCCGGACAGGCTCCGGCAGTCGTGCTAAGAGGAGTGGCGAAGAGCTACGACGGCCGCAGGGACGCCATAGCAGCTATGACCCTGGAGGTCGGACAAGGCGAATTCACGGTTCTGCTCGGACCCTCCGGCTCGGGCAAATCGACCATCCTGCGCGCCATCGCCGGCATCGAACGCATAGACACCGGAAGCATCGAGATCTTCGGGCGCCAGGTTGCCGGACCTCGCCTACACGTCGCCCCGGAGGATCGCGGGGTCTCCATGGTCTTCCAGGACTATGCGCTCTGGCCGCACATGACCGTGCTCGACAACGTCGCCTTCGCCCTAAAGCGGGCAAAGCTCGGCTCGCACGAACGCAAGGAGAAGGCCGCCGAGATGCTCTCCCGCGTCGGTTTGGGCGGCAAGGAGATCCGCTACCCCGCCGAGTTGAGCGGAGGCGAGCAGCAGCGGGTCGCGCTGGCACGTGCGCTGGTGGGCCACTGCGGCCTGGTCCTCTTCGACGAACCGCTATCCAACCTGGACGCCGACCTTCGCGAGAGGCTGCGCCTGGAAATCGCCACCCTCACCCGGGAGAGCAATGCCAGCGTGATCTACATCACCCACGACCAGGCCGAAGCCTTCGCACTGGCCGACAAGATCGGTGTGCTCTCCGCAGGGCGCCTGGTGCAGATGGGCACGCCCGAGGAGATCTATCAGCAGCCGGTGGACTCCTTCATCGCCCGCTTCACCGGCCTTGCCGGTGAGTTCAGCGGACGGGTTCGGGCCAGGCTCGCCGACGGCCTGGTCGAGGTG
>JAJZLQ010000054.1 GCA_021850605.1 Actinomycetes bacterium | reverse complement strand
GTGCGCCGTTGACCGGCTGCAGCCTGTTGCCACACCGCGGCCACTGCTTGCGCAGCTCCTCTTGGCGCTGCCCATCGAGGGCGATCAGCTGGCCTATGGCCACCCCCGCCGGCGGGCACGACATCTGCCATCTCTCGAAACCATGATTCGGCTACCGCGGTGTCCTGGTACTGGCCGCTCACGATGCCCCGCCGGCGCGAGCGGCTCGCTCGCGTAGTCGCGCCTGGAAGCGGCTTGCACTCACGATGGCACGGCGGTGGGTGCCGCGGCTGATGACGGCTTGGTCGTCGAACGCGCGCACATCGAAGGTCAACTGACGACCCTGGATATCGGTCAGTTCCACTTCAACTGTGACCAACGCCCCCGGGGGCGTGGGGGCATCATGGCTGATATCTACGTGCACCCCGAGGGTCGTCTCGTCCTCGTCGAGGTACTCGTTCAGCGTTCGGACGCAGGCCCACTCCACCACCGCGACCAGGTAGGCAGTGGCAAATACCTGAGGTAGCCCACTGAACTCGTTCGCCTCAGGCAGTATTTGGGGCACGGTGCGTTCGGGTGTCACCAGGTATTCAAGATGCCCGGTCAATCCTCGCCTCAGTGTGTCCTTCATCGCCTGTCCGCCCTCTTTCCCATCTCTTGACCACCGGTTGCGACGACGCTGGCCTCTTCGATCATAAGAACCGCCCTGCGTTCCCACACGTTGCGGGTACAGCGGTCCTGGCGGAACGCCGAAGGCCAGGCGTGACCCGAGCCTAGAGGTCTCAGCGCCCCCGGGCACAACGCGGAACAGCCCATCGAGAACGACGAACCCGTCCCGGCCAACAGTTCACAACCCCTCCGCCGCGTAGGAGATAAGTCTGGCTGCCTCGAGGCGCAGCCAGACCGCCACCCATTCCCCCGAGGCGGCCGTGGCCACGTCAGATGGAACATCAGGCTTGGCCACGACGCTGCACGGCCCCTCCACGATCACGACCACGTGCTCACTCCGGTCTCCTTCGGTGACCACGAGGACCAGCCACGGCTCATTGCGAACGTTTCTCTCACGAACCGAACCAGCCGCAGTGGGCATCCAGAAGGTGGTACCTCGCCTGACATAGGACGTCATGGCGGCGTGTGGACGGCCATCGGGCCGAGTCGAAGTGACTACACCGAAGACGCGCCGGTCAAGGTATCCGCTTAGGAGTTCACCGCTCAGACGGCGCTCCGGAGGATAGGAGCCCCGGGTGACCGGGGTAGCGCGGGCAAAGGTCTGCTCTTGCAACTCATCCAGATCCATGGATGCCACCCATCAGATTTATTTTGCCCGGAAGCCTAGTACAAGACGACAATCCTCAGCGGGCCGCCCAGATTTCCGCCCCCAGCTGGGATCTACACTGCAAGGCGGAGGGGACCATCATGCCCGAAACGACCGAATCAATCCTGGACGCGGCTGTCGATGGAGGTGCGACGACACTCGCCGTGCGCCGCGCGGTGTTCAACTCGATGCTCGCCGCCAGGGGGATAAATGAAGCACGGATCTGCGAGCTCACCGGCCTCGATCCTGGCGCTGTAAAACGTGCGGTCGACCACCTTGTCGCCGCCGGGATCGCCACCACTGATGGTGCAAAAGGCGCTCAGCGATTGGTTGACGGGGCCGAAGGGCTAACCATCCGCAAGTCCGGCCATGCGATCCGGATTTCGGGAAGCGAACTCCATACCTGGTGTGCCTTTGACATCGTTGGCATACCAGCGGCGCTCGGACTCGACGCCACCGGGTCGACCCACTGCCCTACATGCCTCGCTGAGATCAACCTCGAAGTCCGCAAAGGAGAGGCCGTCGAATCGGAGGTAGTCGGGTGGTGGCCGGCCTTGAGTGGTGGGCCAGTCATCGAGGCTTTCTGCCCGTCCGCGTCGATCTTCTGCAACCTGAACCACTTGGAGGCGTGGAGATCGGCAACTGGAGCCAAAGGGGTGCCCCGGACACTCACCGAACTGGCCCAAGCGGGGCGCACGACGTGGGCCCGCTTCAGGGCCTGAGCCACTTCGTACGCCACGGACCCGCTCGCGCGTGGGGGGAGGAAACCGCGGCAAGGGACCCCGCACTCCTTGGCTTGCTCATTTGAGCCTGGTAAACCGGCGCGAAGATCCGACACAGACGTGCCGGCAGACCTATGATGACTCATACCCGCGCCTCAGCCAAAGGCAGGAGCGATCTCAGCGAGCCTGTGCTCTTCGCAGCACTTTCAATGCATATTTGCATCGAGCGCGCAGCCGCCGGGCGGTGGCGGGCGAGCAAGCGTGGCCACATCCGACCCGCTCTCGCAGAGTCGGGCCACACCTGCTGAAGACGAGGCGAGATGAGCGGAACCCACTGGAAGAACGAACCCGAGAAGCACGACTTTCCCGCCGCCGAGGATTACCTCAGCCTCGTCCTGGATCAATCGACGGCCGAGCGCCTGGTGGAAGATCTTCGATCCGTGGCCCACGCTGGCAACATTTCCAAGCGCAAGGCCAAGGATCTGCTTCGCGCATCTCAACTTCCCCTCCTTGACCGCAATAACGCCCACGTTGCCGACGAT
This sequence comes from Actinomycetes bacterium, assembly GCA_021850605.1. Classification (GTDB taxonomy): domain Bacteria; phylum Actinomycetota; class Acidimicrobiia; order Acidimicrobiales; family Acidimicrobiaceae; genus Acidithrix. Next base: position 7,916 of record JAJZLQ010000054.1, on the reverse strand, counting down.
CTGGAAAAGGTGGCAAAAGGCGAGAAGCTTTCGCCCGTACTTGTCGTTGGCGGGGACGCCATCCGGGGGTGGCCGCTCATCATCGGGGACGGTTACCACCGCGTCTGTGCCAGCTACTGGCTCGACGAGAATACCGACATCCCGTGCGTGATTGCCAGAATGCGGCCCGAAGAGTCCCGGTAAATCCCCGCTTGCACACGCCCGGAAGCGACGCCTCGCTCGGACAGGCTGGCGAGTCGCACAATGGAACACGAGTCCCAACAGGTTGCCGCACGCTGACCAAGACCTCGCACCGACAGCTCCCGGGTGCGGAGAAACGGCAGATGAAAGACGAGTCGCACCAGCTTGCTGGAAGCCGAGCTGAAGAATCCAAGGGCGCGAGTGCAAGACCAGGCGGAGCGCACGTACGATCACCGGCCCTTTCGCGGTATTCGAAGTGGGCCACCTTCGACACATCCAAGCCCGGGGCACCGTGGGGCGAGCGAATTTGTTTCGAGGAGCCGGACCAACCAGGCAAGGGGCTGGTCCGCATGATTGGCCGGCGCTGCCACGGCTCCGGGTCGTTAGCGTCTTAGCTGTGCCTACGGCGCCGGCCGGCTAGGGCGACCCTGGTCCCGGAGATCAGAGCCCGGATTCCGGAAGTGTCACAATTCAGCGGGCTCGGTGAATAGCGTCTCTTGCGGGAAAGGGACTGCCGGCGGCCATCAGGCACGCCCGAAGTACCGCCATCTATTGTCGACATACGTGGCCCTGAGGTTTCCCCCGACCCCGCCTACGTAATCAGGGGGCCGTAGGGTCGGGCTCGGCCCAATAGGGCGCCTGGTCTGGACCAGAGCGTTCCGCCGGTTGGTTCTGCACGCGGGTGTCCGTGACGCTCGGCTGTCGTCTTGGCCCCTGCCTCGGCTGCAATGAGATCCGCGGCCACGAACTCCGCCCCGCGCATGGCCAGTGAGATCGAAGACCCCCGTTCTTGAGCGTGACGGCCGACCGATGGCAGGCACGTGTGCTATCGGCCACCGGGTTCGTCTCTTCAGGTGGGGAGCTCTGCAGCCCTCGCACCGAGACGCATCCGGTGGCCCAACTTCGCCCTGGCTTCAGCGTTACCAGGCGCCCGTTCCTCGGGGAGTTCAATCTGCGGGTGCCAGGAAGCAGAGTGGATTTCCCGTGTCACCTCGCTTTCGCTCCGGTTGGCGCCTGCTTACCTGCAGGCCCCCGGCGCGACCACTCCATTGGTTACGTAGACGGCGCAAAACATACCGGCGTTGCCATTGCCGTTGTTGACGGACATGGCATTCATCATCCCTGGTAGGGCATTGGTACCGGTCATGTTGAGAGCACCCGCGTATCCGTTGGGTGTAGGGCTAGGGTCGGCCGCCGCCGGGCCGGCGCCCACAAATACAGCGCCGACGAAGGCGAGGGCGGGGATTAGGGCGACTAACGCCTTGATTGGTTTCATCTGCATGCTTCTCCTTTTTCCCGGCAGCCGAAGCCACGAGCTTTGCGATGCGCTGTAGGTTCCGTGTCTTGGCTGTACGGCTTCCGGTCGCCCGAATCGCGGCTCCCGGGCGCCCGAGCCGAAAGCTCAGTCCGCCGGGATGATGCCCCAGCGCGATCGTCCGTCGCGCGCGTGACACTTTTCAGTGTGAAGCCGGCGAACGCATCAATCGCCTTGGGACCGGTCGGCACCTCGGCGCGATATTCCGTAAGCAAAACGCCCATTCGGCCCATCGAGAGCTCACCATAAGACTCCCGCTCGCCGTGATCATCCGGCAGGTCCCTCATCTTTGTGGACAAGGATCGCCACCAGTTCGGCTCGGTTGCGGGCGCCCAGCTTCGCCAGGATGTGAGAAACGTGGCGCTCGACGGTCTTGCGGGAGAGGAACAAAGATCTGGCTATCTCCGGATTGGTCGCGCCTCGGGCCACCGCCTCGGCCACCTCCTGCTCGCGGTGGCTGAGTGCCATTGCCGGGGCTGACGGGCCTCTCCGCCAAGTACGGACTCCGAGGCTGCGAAGTCTGGCCATGACGAGCTGGGCCTCGCTGTTCGCACCCATCTCCTCCGCCTCGAGTGCGACGCGCTCCAAATCCTGGACGGCTTTCGCCCGGTCGACATGCACCAGCGCGCTAGTCGCGTCGATGTCGATCCACAGTCGCATCAGTCTGTGGCCGACCTCCTCGGCAGCTTGGGCCGCGTGGGCGAAAAGGGCAATACTGTTTTCGCGATCGTACCGAGCGGCGATCAGAGCCTCAATGTAGGCGCGGCGTGCCGCCGGACCGCCTGGAGGCGGATTCGAGTGTGAGGCGTCCCACCGGTTTACTGCTTGCTCAGCAGCAGTGGTCGAACCGATACGTGCCGAAGCCTCGGCGCAGTACAGGACCGACTCCCAGAGGCACCGGCCACAGCCCGCAACGTCGGCGTCCGCTGCCATGGCGTCGATCAGTGCGTCAAGCTCGCCCGCGACCAGGGTCGAGAACCGGCCGATCAGGCCGACATGGATATTTCGGATGACCAGCCGAAAGTGCGGGTCGCGTTCGGTCATGATCAGACGCTCGAGCGCCTCGACGTTCGACTGCCAGTCGGTACGGCTGGCTTCGATACCGTAGAGAACTGCCCGCAGTTGCGGCAACGTGAAACGGCGCGGTGCTCCAACCCGCTCGGCCAGCGCTATGGCCTGGTTCATCATGGCAGACGCCTCATCGAGGTGACCTAGCTGGTGGGCGATCCAACCCACCCAATGGGTCGCCTCCACCTCCAGGCTCGGCATCGCCAACCGCCCTGACTCCTCGAGTGTACGCCTGGCCCGTGGCTCAGCTGGACCTGGCCGTCCTTCGAACTGCAGCATCGAGAACACCCCGTCAGAGGCGGCCGCAAGCACCTGGGCGGGGTCTCGTGCCGCTTGCTGAATCAACTCCGCACAGTGGTGTACCGTTCGGGCGTCGGCCCGGCGTATGGCGAAATCGAGAGTGGCACGCAGGGCCCCGACATAAGCGGAAGCCTCGCCGTCACTCAGCGCCGCCACCCCTTCGGGCCGTCCGAATAGTGCCTGCGAGGCCGCCATCGCTCCCTCGACGAGCGCCTCGGCGTCCGCGACCCGATTCTCCAGCCACAGCAGAGACTGCGCATCCATGCAGTCGGCTTCAATCGCCAGGACAGGATCCGCGTCGGCCAAGGCGCGGGCTTGGGCCGCGAAGGCGTGGACCTCGAAGGAGCGCCCGAGCTTCAGTGCTACCTCGGCCGCGGCGAGCGCCGCCTTGGCTCGCTCCGGCCCGGACCCGAGACGGTCGGCCAGCACCGACCAGCGCTCCAGGGCCATGGGCCAGTCTCCGATCTCAGAGGTCAGGGCGGCGACCTCCACCTGGAGGGCTTGTGCCTTCGTGCCCCCCATGGAGTCGGCTATCCCGGCGAGCATTGTCACTCCCTGGGCGCCGATCAGCCTCCGCTGGGGGGAGCGGGCCATCCGCAGGGCCAAGGCGGATACTTCGAGACCCGCAGCCACCCGGTGCTCCAGAGCTCGAGACAGCCGGCGAACATCATCGCCCGCTGAAGCCTCGAGCCATAGAGCCAGGTGCCTGTGCATTCGTAGGCGCACGTCCTCGCCTATCTCCTTCATGGCGGTCTCTCGTATCAGGTCGTGGGCGACCGAGACCACACCACGGTCTTGAGCGACTAGCGCCCGATTTACGAGTTCGAGAGTGGCGCTCCTCACCCGCGCTTCGTGCCAACGCATCAGCTCACCAACCCCCTCGAGGCTGAGTGGCTGCGCAGCCACGAGTAAAAGCGCCAACATGGCCAGGGAATCCATACCCAGGCTTGCGCAGCGCTCGTGGATCAGATATTGGGGGGAACGATCCATGCCATCGCTGGCAGCAAGATCAGCTGCGAGCGCAATCATCCAGAACGGGGAACCCGACGCCCTGCTCCACAGCTTTGTGGCCCGGCCAGGACTGAGGCCGGGCACGATTGCACTCAGCAAGTCGATCCCATCTCGCTCTTCGAGGGGCTCGAGCTCGATGTGCGCGAAGCGCTCCGCCGAAAGGGCTCGGGCGAACTGCGCCGCGAATTCGGCTGACTCAGGCGCAGGACGGCTAGCGCATACGAGGAAAAGAGGCGCTCCGGCGCTGTTCGCCGCCACAGCCAGGTAGTGCAATAGGGCGAGTGTCTCGCGGTCCATCCACTGCAGGTCGTCCGCAAAGATTGCAAGAGGGCACATCGTGAGCATGCAACGGAACGCGACTTCATAGATACGGACGGACTCAGACACAAGCGCATTTCCCGAGCCGCCAACCAGCAGATTATCGAGCCGCGCACCGATCTCCGGGGCTCGAGCCAACTCCCGCAGCAGGCCTCCGGCCGCTCCCAGGGCTATGTCGCGGGCGGTCTGGTAACCCTGTATTCGCACGCATCGCCGGTCCAGATCCTTGACCACCTCGCCGAGCAGGCGTGACTTACCTACCCCGGGAGGTCCGACGACCATGGCTCCGGCTGGACCATCCCTTAGGCTTGTGGCGGCAAGTGTACGCAGTACGTGCATCTGCGCCAAGCGGCCAACGAACGGGCTGCCCGAGTGCCCCGCGCCCATGGGCAAAGGCTACCAGGGCCTCTATTGCCCCACAAGGGTTGTGCGAGGCCTACCAGAGGTAAGCCGACTCGGACATCCTGAAAAGCGCAAACCATCAACGTCCAGGAAGAACTCGACGTTGGCTGCGCTCGCCCTCACCCCGTGTTCGATCGGCCCGGATCGGCTTGGGTAATGTGCCGGCTAAAGCGCCGCCCCCCGCCGGACCAAACGCTCCAAAGCAGCACCGCTATTCGCGAAAGGCAGCCCTTCTGCCACCTACGCGACCGGTGCATATCACGGATGCAGGCCGCGCAGGGTGGCTCCTCCCCATGAGCAAGACGAATGCTGCGTCCATCGAACTGACCGGCTCGCCGTGCCGAACGGAATGAGCGTGAGCCTTCCCGCCGTCGTATGCGGAGAGGTTTATGCACGACCACTCCAAGCAGGACGGCCGGTATCGCCGATTACTCGTGCTCCTGCTTCCACGTAGTTTCCGGTCGGTTCACCCGGAATGCAACGATCTGTGACCGCCGGGGGAGACACTTATTGGGCCACGAATCTTCAGAGTTTGCGGTACATGACGTTGAGTCCCACCAAGCCGTTGGTGGGATGGCGGAAGGCTTCCGGGATGGTGGCGAGGATTTCGAATCCGAGCGATTGCCACAGAGCGACGGCCCGGGTGTTCGTCTCCACGACAGCGTTGAATTGCATTGCCCGGTACCCGTCTCGCCGCGCTGCCTCGAGTACGTGTTCGGCCAACGCCCGGCCAACGCCACCCCCCGTGTTGCGGGGGTCGACCATAAAGCTGGCGTTCGCTATGTGGTCTCCGGGGCCGTCCTGGTTCGGGCCGACCTTCGCAGTGCCGATGACACGGCCGTCGGGGGTTACGGCTACGAAGACCCGCCACGGTCGAGGGAGCAACCACCTCGCTCTCGCCTGCTGCTCGGTGACGTCGGTCCGCCAGGTGTATGTCTCACCCGCTCGTACAATTTCACTCAGAAACGGCCAGATGCCGGCCCAGTCATCGTCATTGGCCAGGCGTATGTCGTAGAAACGCCCCGACTTAACCACCGGCGCATTTTACCAGGGATTCCATCGCAAGATCTTGGCCCAGATGAGCCCGGCACGGGCTTTTTCGAGGTGCCGGAAGTAGCCGGCGCAGGTGGGGCGCGGGCTGGTGCCGTACCGAAGACTGGGGATCCTCGGGCAAAAGCCTTCGCTGCCGGCGATCGCGAACGCCGGATTGCGTTCCCTTGGGCAGCGGCCTTTGCCCCGACGACCTGGCACCGCTAAGTGTCGCCAAGCCCATTGCGCGGCAATCGTCCAAAACTCAACCAGCCCCGAATCCATCCGCCGGCTTAACCGTGGTCGCCGCGACCCAGCTCGGCTCCCCGCTTGACGATCGGGCACCAATCTTGATCAGCGTTGAAACGCCAACTACCGGGCATCTAAAGAGACCACTGATCGCCCCGGGGCACCCAAACCCCGTCGGTCCAAGTCGAGACTGGCCAGGCCAGTGCGGAGTGGGCTAGTGTCACCCCCGGAGACACGGGGTGTCCTGGGCCAGGGCTGAGATGAAACCCGTTGAACCTGATCTAAGTCAAATTAGCGAAGGGATGTCCCGATTGAATGCTCGCCTATCTCCGCAGTCGCTTGCGCCTCTTCTCGCCCAGTTGCGGGAACGCGCCCCGCTGGTGCAATGTCTCACCAATTCGGTCGTAACCAATTTCACCGCCAACGTGCTATTGGCGGCCGGCGCGGCTCCCGCGATGGTGGACGTGCCCGGTGAAGCGGGCCCCTTTGCCCGCATAGCCGGCGCAGTGCTCCTGAACCTGGGCACTCCCCATGCCGAGCAGCGCGAGGCAATGGTGGAAGCGGCAGAGGCCGCCACTGACGCAGGGACTCCCTGGGTGCTCGATCCAGTGGCCATTGGCACCCTGGCAGTGCGGACCGGGCTGGCCCGCAAGCTGGTGGAGATGCGGCCCACGGTTATCCGCGGGAATCCCTCCGAGATAAAGGCCTTGGCCGGCATGGGCAGCGGCGGGCGCGGCACCGACTCCACGGATAGCCCGGACTCCGCTGCTGAGGCTGGGCGCCACCTCGCCCTGGGCTACGGAGCGGTGGTGGCAATTTCCGGCCCCGTCGATCTGATCACCGACGGCCACCAGGAGGTACGCCTGGACAACGGTCACCCCTACCTGACCCGTGTTACCGGGGGAGGATGTGCCCTAGGCGCGCTGATAGCGGCTTTCGCCTCCCTGGATGGCGAGGTCTTTTCCGCAGTGACTGCGGCGTGCGGCTTCTACGCGGTTGCCGCCGAACTCGCCGCCGCCGGCGCCACAGGTCCGGGCAGTTTCCAGAGCGCCTTCCTGGACCGGTTGCACTCGACCGGCCCGGCGCAATTCGGGGAAGGGCTCCGCCTCCTATGACCCGGCCCAGCCTGCCAACCGGCATCTACCTGGTCACCGACTCCCTCCAGTGCAGCGCCCGCGGTCTGGTTGGAACAGTGGCGGATGCGGTTGCGGCAGGGGTGCGCACCGTGCAGCTGCGGGAAAAGAATGCCTCGGCCGCCGAATTCCTAGGGCTGGTTGTGCACGTGGCCGCCGCACTGGAGGGAAGTGCCGTCGTACTGGTGAATGACCGGGTGGATGTCTACCTGGCCGCCCGAGCTGCCGGAGCCCAGGTCCATGGCGTACACGTCGGCCAGTCCGACCTCCCTGTGGCGCTGGTGCGCAGCATCGTGGGAGAGAGCGCCATTGTCGGCCTGAGCGCCAATAGTGCTGCGCACCTGCAGGCCGTCGGGGCACTCCCAGCCGGGACCGTCGACTACCTGGGTGTCGGGGTTATCCGTGCCACCGCCACCAAAGCCGATCATCCAGCGCCCATGGGGATCGAGGGATTTGCCGAGTTCGCGGCCAAGACGGAAATCCCTTGCGTGGCCATCGGCGGTATCCACCACGGTGACATTGGGGCGCTTCGCGCCTGCGGCGCCCATGGCGCCGCGGTGGTCTCGGAAATCTGTGCCGCCCCAGAACCCCGCCAGGCGGCGACCCGCTTGGTCGATGAATGGGAAAGAGCAGGCCTGCGGCCTGGAAGCAGGGATTGAACACCGGTTCCAAAGCTCGCGCAATCGCTGCGATTCCGGCCGGGGATCGGGCTGCGCCGGAACCCTGGCGTGCTAATCGATCAGGCGCTTGGTGACCGGGTCCTTGGTTTCCTTGGGGGCTCTAGCAATCACCTCGTCTTTCCCGTCCCACGGGTTCCGGCCATCCCGGTGTGCAGCAGGTGCCCTGGATGGTGGGAGGGACACCTTGAAGACCCAAGCGAACCTGCCCGTCACCTCAGATTGCGTCCCATG
>JAJZLQ010000053.1 GCA_021850605.1 Actinomycetes bacterium | reverse complement strand
CTGGCGCCAGAAGACCACGTCCCGGAACTCGGCGTAGTTCTTGCCGTTCATGGCGACCTGGAGGGACGTGACGTGCTTGCCGGATGCGGTCCCCCGCAGCTCCGGAGCTGCGGCGAGGCATTCGATGAGGTGCATCCTGGCTCATGGAATCTCTGCGGTTTCCGGCAGTCGATGTGGGAGCCAGGGTGCCCGCGGTTTTCGGTCCAGTTCTAACTTGAGCAAGAGCCTCGACTTCGTCTGGCCAGAATCATCTACGGTGGCGTCATTAGCAACACCGTCGGCGTCTGCACCGAACTTTTGGGCTGCGTCTCTGGTGGCAGGTGTTGCGGCTTTGGAACCTTTGGTCGGCACGAGGCGACCGCCACAACTCTATGAGGAGCTCGAGGGGGCGGAAAAGAGTGTTCACCGGGCGCGGGGCTGAGCCGCTGGGCGCCGCACGGGTTGCTTGCAGCGCATCATCCGCAGGTGCTCCCTCGCCTTTGGCAGCAGGCCCCGGTGCGCCAGGAGCCTCTCGGCGCGGGTGGCCGCCACGTACTGGAGCGCGAGTTCTTCGTGTTCGGGGAGAATGCAGTACTCCTGGTGGGTCTGGGTATTCATAGCGGTTGCAGCCTCCCAGGCATTCTGGAACTCCTCGGAGAGCTTGACACTCCCCCACTGCGCTCCTTTGGCCTTGTGCGCGGTGGAGAAGATGAAGTTGGCCTCAGCCGGGCGGATTTCGCTCCTGCGCAAGCCGGCGATGATGCCGCCTACCGATCCACGCAGCCGCTCCACCAGTGTCACCAGGGGGGAATAGGAGGATCCCAGCGGAGTTTCGGCGAAGGACTTCAGTTCGGCCCAGTCGGCGAATCCCGCCAGTTCGCTCCCCTTGAGGGGCCTGGCAGCATGGAGATTAGCCAGGTCGGAAAGGACCGCGACCATCTCCTTGGTGCCCCCCACAACATGGATCTTCCTGGTGGAGTCCTGCCGTTGGCTGGCCAGGATCTCCAGGATCATCTTCACGTTGGAACGGAACAGGATGGTCTCGGTCTGGCCGTCATCTGATGTCGATCCCTCAGGGCCGAGGCCGACCAGGCGGTAGTCGGCTCCCATCGCGTCCAAGAAGATGTTGCCCGCCTCGGCGATGCGGGCGCCGAAGCGATAGGACTGGCAGAGCGGGAGGGTGAGGGAGGTGTCGGGGAACTTGTCAGCCAGGGCGTCGATGGCATTCATGGCGCCCGCCCAGGCGTAGATGTGCTGGTGCTTGTCACCGACCATGACCAGGCGCCCCCCTCGGGCGACATGGGCCTCGATGATGCGCAGCATCGGGGCCGAAGCGTCCTGGGCTTCGTCGAAAAAGAGCACCTCGGCATCGATCGGCTCGGGATGCAGCGAGGCGAGCTTGAGATAGAGCCCGTGGGGGATCGGCAGAGTCCCCTCCGGGTCGATCTGGCGGCTCCACAGCTTTCGGGCCTCGGTGGCCAGGGCGGCGATGTTGTCCGTGGCGTTCATCTTCTTGGCCAGAGCAACAACCGAAGCCGGGACGTTGGCTGCGGTGATGTGGGCATCGCCGGATTTGGCGAATTCGTCGATCACCTGCAGAAGCGGCGAGATACCGCCGCGCCAGCCGGAGCGCTCAAGGTGCAGGGCCCGCGCAGCTGTCGCGAAGGATCGGCGCAGGCGCACATCCGCAGTTGCCGCCTGGGCCATCTCGCCAAAGAGGCTCTGGCGCACCAGGCGGTCTCCGAATACCTCGGCCATCGTCTTGGTGCTGTTTGGATAGAGGGAATGCCAGGCGTGGGAGTGTGCCGTCGTGGCCACGGTGTTGGGACCGAAGCGCCGGCGGGCCTCGGCGGCCGCTCGGGCGTTGAAGGTTACGTAGCGTATCTTGGTTCGCGCCAAGGGGCCTTTGGCGAGCATGGCCAAGGTGGTGGTCTTACCCGTGCCCGCCAGGGCGTTGATCGCGATGACCCTTTTGCGTTCGGAGGCAACGGCATCGGCCACGGTCATCTGTTCTTCATTGGGCCTAATCATCGCTTTCGCACACTTCGTTGCTCTTCTCTTTTCGCTGAAATCTTGCGATCCGCCAGCGCTCCTGCGGGCATACCGCAGACGCAAAAGGCTGGTGCGCCCCTGCGCCATGGCGCTACCGGCCCAGCCCCAGCCGGCTACCTCATAGTCACTCCCCTAGCCGCCCTGTTCGGCTCGGAGTGGCTGGCCAAGGCGGCAAGAGCCTTGGTAGTGGTGAGGCGGCTCTCGGAGGACGCGGCATAGAACTCCTCGATGGCAATCCCGGCTTCGACCAGCGCATAGCGATCCAACTCCCGGGAGGCCACCGGGGCCTTCTTGGCCAGTTCGGTACCATCCGGTGCGAGGAACCAGGCTTCGGGGGAGTTGGTGCGCCGGTTCAAATATTCGGTGATGGCGTCGATCTTCGCATAGAGCAGCCGGGACTGGCCCTTCAGCTCGCGATAGCGCCGCAGAGCCTCGATATCTCTTTCCGTCGCGCGGATGGTCTCCACTTCGCCTTCGGCTTGGATGGCGCTCGTGTCGATCCCCGAGATGAACTCCTCTCCAAGTTCGCCGAGGCGGGATTCGAGTTCGGCGAGCTCACGGTCGCTGGGGCTGTTCCCCGCTCGGATATCGGTGACGCTTTTCCAGAAGATCGCCTCGGCGGCCATCACCAGCGAGAGCTGGCCCGGGGTGAAGTCGAAGCGGTACTCCATCGGTAGCGGATAGGGCGGGACCTGGAACATCGCTGCGATGTACCCGACGTTGCCTCCCAGCACCGCGTTGTAGTGGGCGAGCTGGGCGACGTAGTACTCGGGAACCTCCGTCCAGGGATCGCGGAAAGAGGTCTTGGCGTCCACGATGCCAATCTCGTCCCCCAGCCGGTAGAGCCCATCCACATGGGCGAAGGCGAACTTGAAGCGGGGATTGACGAAAACCCAGCTGCCCAGATGCGCGAGGGCATCGGTGCGCTCGAGGTCCCCGAGAGACGTGGTGTAGGCCAGACCGAGCTCGCGGCGGGCAAAGGTCTTTAGCACCAGCGCTTCCTGGGCGTGACCGACATCAAGGCGCAGCTGCTGGGCTTCGGTAAATTCCCGCAGTGGGGTACGGGTGACTTTTTCCTGGAGGAGATCCAGGGCGGTGTGGTATTTGTTGAGGCCAAGCACCGAGCCGGCCTCGGACCCGCCGATGCCATCGTTGCGATCCATCCCCCACTGGTCGCCATCGCCTACCTCGACGATCGCCAGATCTTTGGCAAGAAGCTCCCGCATCGGCGCTCGGGCCATCTTCCACCCTCCTTCTCGCTACCAATGCATCCGCCATGCGAGCACTGCCACTGGGGCCAAGACGAGGATCACGGCCAGGCTGAGGGCCGTCCGCATCGACTTTCGGGCGACGGGGAACTGCGCCAGCACTCCGACGCCGATGGCTGCACCGATCCCGAGTGTTGCAACCTGATGTTCCATTCCTTGCCCTCCAGTCTCGTCGTCGTGCAAAGCACGCCGCGGCGGCGCTCTCACAAAGCCCGACGTTGATTAATATGCACCGACCCCGGAGCCGTGGACCATGAAGACGAGCCCGGCCGACACGGCGCTGCGAGTCATATTCCGGCATCTCCCTCAACCTCCTGTCGTCAGCGCAGGGGGCCTACGTGGCGCCGGCCGTCCAGATGTCGAGAGCACTCGCCGGCATGCGGTCAGCGCGCTCCCCCGCGCCCTAGCACGTGGCCTTGGCCCGGTCTAACCACTGGCCACACTTTGGGAACGTATTGATCTCACTGAGGCTCTGGGAGTGAGGGGCCCGCTCGGCACTTTCCCGTACAATGAGAACAAATCAGCGTGCTGACCTGCTGCTTAGCGTCGGGGATAATGTGAAGATAACCCTGAAGCTCTGCCGCTGGTGCTGACGCTCTCCTCCGGGGTCAGCGGATACACGACGCTTCACGCCACATCGGCGCGCGCGGCACTCTCCAGACTGCGCCTCCTAGTGCAGATCGCGGGGCATTCCATCCCTTTCCCCGCCGCCACCCAAATGGTCTCCGACGCGGTCGACGTGGTTGTCCACTGCACGCGCCTTGATGGGCGACCGGCCGTTACCGAGATACATGCCGTGGAGGAATCCGCGGCTGGTGCCGACAGCACCACCTTTACCACCACTCCCCTCTTCGTGCACTCCCCGGCCGGCCTTAGCGCCACCGGGCTCATCCCGGTCCGACTTTCGGAGCGCGCCCTGAGCCGAGGTGACACCGCGTTCCGGCGTCGCCTGCCCGGCGTGGAGGCCCGCGATGCCTGAGGCGGCACTCACACTGGCCCTGGCCTCACTGATCTCCCTTTTTGCCGGGCCGCGTCTGCAGCACCGCGCGTCGGCCCTTCCCGCCTTGACGCGCCGGGTGGGCGCGTCGCTCCATCGGCTGGCCGGACCCGCTGGAGGAACAGGGCGGAAGGCGCGCGCGATCGCCGCCGGGGCGGCGCTTTTTGCGGGTGCGGCCACCGCGGCTTTCACCGCATCCCTTTCCTTCGCAGGCGTGGCGGCTCTAAGCGGATGGGTGGTCACGATCCGGGCGGCGGCATCGTTCGCGGACCGGCAGCTGCGTACCGCGGCGATGCGTGCCTGGCCGGAAATCCTCGGTGAGACCGAGCTCCGCGTTGCTTCACTGGGCTCCCCATTGGCCCTCTCGCTCTTTGCCTCCGCCAAGAACACCGACGTGCGTTTGGTACCCGCCTTCGCCCAAGCCGAGCGCGCTTACGCCATCACCGGTTCGCTGCCGGCTGCCATGTCGGAGCTGGCGAGCCTGCTGCCCGATGGAGGCAGCCACTACATCTGCGAGCTCCTAGGGGTCGTAGGTACCGCACCCGGTGGAGAAGTAGCGCGACTGCTCGGCGAGCTTCGCGCCGACATGGCCGCCGAGAGGGAGCGCGCCCTTGAGTACTCGGCTCGCCTGGCCGGCCTTCGCTTTGCCCGTCTCTTCGTCTTTATCGTGCCGGCCGGCATGACCCTGGCCGGCGCGGGTATCGCCGGGATCTCCGCCTATCGGAGCGGTGCTGGAAGGGCGGGAATCGCCTTTTCGGTCGTGGTACTGGCTCTTTGCTGGGCTTGGGCATCGAGGCTGGGTCGGGCGCCGAGCTCGTACGCGGAGTCGGCCAAATGACCACGGGGCCCCTCGCCACCCTTCTACTCGCCGGGTTTTCTCTCGCCCTGGCAGCCTGGCCCCCGCAACTGGAGGGAAAACGCCGCCACCGGCTCCTCGGCGTGGGAGCGCGTCCCGGGGAAGGTCATGGACCTTTCCATGACTTGAAGACCGCAATTCTCCGCGGCTCCGCATCGATCTCCAACGCTGCCCCGCGCGCGGTTCAGGGTGGACCGGCGCGGGGCTCACTCGTGGCGGCCGTGTCGTGCATGGTATTGGCGGTCGCCCTGGTCGCATCGGGCCGCAGTGCTGCGGCACTCGGCGCGGGGCTGGCGGGATTCGCCGTCCTCGGAGCCCCGCCGGCCATGCGCATGGCAAATGCCCGCGCAGAACGGCGACGCATGCAGGCTGAGATGCCCCTCGCCGTGGAGAAGCTCGCCATCTACCTGGCCAGCGGCTACTCCCTCAGTGCCGCCCTGGCGCGCCTTGGAGAGCAAAGGGGCGCCTCAGCTCCGGTCTTCTCCCTAATGAGCAACGGCGTGCGCAGTGGGATGAGCGCGGCCGAGGCAGCCGTGGAGGCCGCCAGGCGCTGGCCCGGACCTGCAATGGTGCGCCTGGCCGCCCTGCTGGAGGGCGGAGCCGGCGGGGCGGACATGGTTAAGGCCGCCCGCTCCGCGGCTGCCGGACTCCGGGCCGAAGCGCACCGGGATGCGTTGGCGGCCATGGAGAAGGACTCGCAAAAGATCTGGATACCCATCACAATTGCCGCGCTCGTCCCGGGAGTGGTGATGATCTTCGTCCCCTTCGTGGCCGTGCTGCGCACTGTCGCCGGCTGAGTAACCCGCGCCTCCTCTCGAGCCACCTGCAGAACTCCTCATCGCGGCCTCCGCCGCCTCCGGCAAACCTGCAAACAAAGATGCAAGGAAAGGAAGACAAATGGGGATGTACACGCTGATTTGGACACTGGCCCAGATAGAGCGGGCCGGTGACCGGCTTGCGGAATACCTCGGCCCCGAAGAGAGTGAGCGCGGTGAGGGCGTGGTGTCGGCCGCGATCGCGGTCTTGATCTTCGCGTTTCTCGGGGTGGTCCTCTGGGTGGCATTCAAGGCGACCATGGGCACCGCCACCTCCGCAATCAACGACCAAGTGGCCAAGCTGGGGCAGTGATGACACCAAGGCGAGCGTCGCAACGGCGCGGCGACCAGGGAAGTGGGTACGTGCCCGCCCTGGTGGGCATAGTGGTTGCCTTGGCCGTATTGGAGCTGGTCCTCTCGCTGGCGAGGCTCGCCGCCGCCCAGGTGAGGCTTTCGGCCACGGCCCAGGACGTCGCCAGGCTTGCAGCCGGGACACTGGGCACCTCCGGACGGATCTCCTGGGCGGCCCTGGCCGCCCAGACCCGCTCCGACCTCGGCAGCTTGGCGACGGGCGCTACTCTCTCGCTGCATCCATCGGGCGGCATGGTGGTGGCGCGCGTGACGGCACGGCTGCCCATCGCCTCGATACCGGGAGTGGCGCCGGTCTGGACGACCATGACGGGGACGGCGGCCATCTCCGCCGAGCCGGCATGAGGCTCGAGCACGAGGAGGGGATGCTGGACGTGGCCATGGCGGTGGCATTACTCTGCCTACTACTCGCGTTCGGCGCGTACCTGTTCACGCTCACCGCCTCGGCAACCCGGACCCAGCAGGCCCTTAGCGAGGCACTGCGCAACATTGCGCGCATCATCCAACGAGGCCATGCACCGGTGGGGGCCGCCGGCGCGACAAGCCAGGCGGAGGCCACCTTTGCCGCCATGGGGGTTCCGGCGGCAGGCCTGACGGCAAGCGTCGCGATGGTTGCAACCTGCGCCGGAGAGCGGGTGGAGCTCTCGATCCCCCTGCCACCCCTGCCAGGGGTCGTGCTTTCGAGCGCCACGACGCAGCCCATTTCGCTTACCGGAGCCTGCGCATGAGCCGGGGGCGCGTACCCGAGCAGTCCGAGCGCGGCTCGGTATTGATGCTGGTGCCGGCCATCGCCCTGGTGGCGGTAGCCCTGGCCGCATTGGTCCTCGATCTGGATTACCTCTACGTGACGAAGGCGGAGCTGGCCAACCGCGTCGAGGCTGCTGCCACGGCAGCGGTCGATCAGCTGAGCCTGCCTGGCCTCTACCTGGGATCGACCGTGGAGATAGATCCGGCGCTGGCCCGGGCCATCGCCGAGCGCCAGCTGGGAAGCGCCTCAACCCACGGATATCACGTGACCGGGGTGAGCAGCGTGATCCAAGGAAACTCCATCTGTGTCCTTGCAACCGCGCGGGTGGACCTCCCCGCCTTCGGAGCCCTTCTCGGTGCCACTCCCGCCTCACTCATTCAGGCACGCTCGATAGCCACCCTGCCGGTGCCCGGGCAGGATCCCGCCACGGCGCCTATCCCCTGGTGCTGATAGGACAAGCCCGCCGCCAGGAAGGATCCGGCCTAAATTGTCTACATGCGAATCATCAAGAGCTCCGAGTCCCCGGTTCGTCTGGCAATCGCCAACTCCGATGGGGGCGGGCGTGAGCTCCGGGCCCTTGCTCTCTCCGATCTGGGTGGGCTGAACGTCCACGTCGTCGGTTTGGCCGGCAATGTACTGGCCCGACTCGAGCTACCCGGATTGCCGGCCGGTGACGCCCACGCCGCATCACTGGAGGAATCCATACATCCCAATCGGGCCCTGATCCTTACTTCCATCGCGGAGCGCGCCTACAGTTTCGCCGCCAATCAGATTGAGCTCGAGGGGGCCACCAACTTCCGCGACTTCGGCGGCTACCGCCGCGCGGGGGGAGGGGCCATGGGGTGGAGGCAATTCTTCCGGAGCGAGAACCTCGGCCGCCTCACCAAGGCGGACATCGCCGAGATGGTGGCCCTAGGGATCAAGCGGGTCTTCGACCTGCGCCGCCCGGACGAGGTCGCCCTCGCCCCTTCCCTCGGCCTCGAGGCAGCAGGCATCGAGGTGGTGAGCGTCCCGATATCGGGCACTGTCGCCGGCTACGACGACGGCGTGCTCGGGATCTTCGAGGGCACGATCACCTCCATCTCCGCCTGGGACATGATCGGAATGTACGAGTCCATCCTCGAAAATCACCTGGATGACCTGCTCGCGGTGGCCTCCGCCATCGCCGCGTCGCCGGTGCCCACCCTGGTGCACTGTACCGCCGGGAAGGACAGGACCGGATTGGCGGTGGCCCTGGTGCAGATGGCTCACGGCGTTTCACGCCAGGACATCTTCTACGACTATCTGCTTTCCAACCGACTGCGCACACCGGAGCGGATGGCCACTCTCGCGCCGGAATTCGAAAAGCGCGGCTTGGACATCAACCACTTCAAGGCTTACTTCTCGGCCCCCTTTATCGTCCTGGAATCCGTCTACGAAGATCTCGAGGCCGCAGCCAAGCGCATTGGTACCGCTGCAGCCTGAGCGCAAAGCGGCAAGAATTAGGAACCGATACAGAGCGCCCTCACCGACAAAGACGCAGCTCAGCGGCTTGCCGCTTCAAAACATTCCCCTCCATGCAGGCAAAGTTCCGCCCGATGTTGGATTTCTGCAGCCCACGTGCCTATTATCAGGGCAATTCATCATGATGACGTTTGTCACATAGAAGGGGGAACAGATGCCGGAGTCGTCCAACGACAAGGCTGTGACTATCGAAGCTCTAATGATCGAGCAAAGGACCTTCGCCCCAAGCGACACCTTCCGCGCGCAGGCAAACCTCAACTCGGAGTCGGTGTACGCCGAGGGTGAGGACTACGTGAAGTTCTGGGAGGATGAAGCGCGGCACATCCAGTGGCGTAGTCCATGGTCCCAGGTCTTGGACTGGTCGAACCCTCCATTCGCCAAGTGGTACGTAGACGCCAAGCTCAACGTGACCGAGAGCTGCCTGGACCGCCACCTGGCGGACAAGGGCGACAAGGTCGCGTATTACTTCGAAGGTGAGCCCGGCGACACTCGCACCCTCACCTACCGCGACCTGTACCACGAGGTGAACAAGCTCGCAAACGGGCTGGAGTCCCTCGGGGTCACAAAAGGTGACCGAGTCGCGATCTATATGGGCATGGTTCCCGAGCTCCCCATCTCACTCCTAGCGGTGGCACGGCTCGGCGCGGTCCATTCCGTGGTTTTTGGCGGCTTTTCCGCCGATGCCCTGCGCGACCGCATCAACGACTCCGCCGCCAAGGTTCTGATCACCTGCGACGAGTCGTGGCGCAACGGCGGACGCATCGCACTGAAACAGTACGCCGACAACGCTCTGAGCGAGACCCCCTCGATCGAGAAGGTCGTGGTGGTGCAGCGCACCGGTGCGGACATCCCCATGGCCGAAGGCCGCGACATCTACTACCACGACCTGGTAGACGGGATGTCGGAGGAGAAGGCCGCCACCGAGACGGACTCCGAGGACCCGCTTTTCATCCTCTACACCTCGGGAACCACGGCCAAGCCCAAGGGCATCCTGCACACGACGGGCGGGTACCTGGTCGGAGCCGCCTTCACCCATCGCAATGTCTTTGACATCAAGGGTGACGACGTTTGGTGGTGCACGGCTGACATCGGCTGGGTCACCGGCCACTCCTACATCGTCTACGGGCCACTTGCCAACGGCGCGACGGGCGTGCTCTACGAGGGCGTGCCCAACTTCCCGGACAAGGACCGCTTCTGGGAGATCGTCGAGAAGTACAAGGTAACGCAGTTCTATACCGCGCCCACCACCATTAGAACCTTCATGAAGTGGGGCACCGAATATCCGGCGCGCCGCGACCTATCCAGCCTGAAGGTAATCGGCACGGTTGGCGAGCCCATAAATCCCGAGGCCTGGATCTGGTACAACGAGAACATCGGCCATGGTCTCTGCCCCATCGTCGACACCTGGTGGCAAACCGAGACCGGTCATATCATGATCTCCCCGCTGCCCGGCATCACCACCACCAAGCCCGGATCGGCCACCAAACCGCTACCCGGCATCGGCGCGGACATCGTGGACGATGACGGCAATTCCGTACCCTGGGGTGGTGGAGGCTACCTGACCCTCACCCACCCGTGGCCGGGGATGCTGCGCACCATCTACGGCGACCCCAACCGTTACGTGGATGTCTATTGGAGCCGCTTCTCCAAGCCGGCGGAGGGCAAGTGGGTCTACTTCGCGGGTGACGGGGCCAAGCGCGACGAGGACGGCTACTTCTGGCTGCTCGGCCGGGTCGACGATGTGATGAACGTCTCCGGTCACCGCATCTCCACCCTCGAAGTCGAGTCCGCCCTTGTGGACCACCCCTCGGTGGCCGAAGCAGCCGTGGTCGGACGCGCCGATGCCACCACCGGGCAGGCGATCGCCGCCTTCGTGACCGTGAAGGGGCACGTGGTGGGAGACGACGCGCTCTTGAACGAACTGCGCGAGCACGTGGCGGTCAAGATCGGCAAGATCGCCCGCCCCGCCTCCATCGTCTTCACCGATGAGCTGCCCAAGACCAGATCGGGCAAGATCATGCGACGGCTACTCCGCGACATCTCCGAG
>JAJZLQ010000037.1 GCA_021850605.1 Actinomycetes bacterium | reverse complement strand
TGGCCCAATCCGGCGGCTAAAGACCGGCTGCTGCCGTGAGAGATTCCACGAGGGCGTCCACGCCCCTGTCCGCCTCAGCCAGGCTGATGGAGAGCGGTGGGGCAATGCGCAGCACGTTCCCGGCGATGCCTCCCTTGCCAACCAGAAGTCCGCGAGCCTTGGCCTCCTCCTGGGCCTTTGTGGCCAGGTCTGGAGCGGGCTGCACCGTGCCGTGGTGGGTCAGCTCAACCCCGATCATCAGCCCCTTGCCTCGCACCTCGCCTACGACGGGGTTGGCGGCGCACTCCGAGCGCAGCCTGTCGATCATGTGGGTACCTACCTTGAGAGCGTTCTGCTGCAGGTCGTGATCGAGCAGATACTCGAGGTTGGCCAGGGCCGCGCGGGAGGCGAGCGGCGTGCCACCGAAGGTGGAGATCGAGTTTCCGGGCATGGCGTCGATGATGTCGCCCCGGCCGACCACGCCGGCCATGGCCATCCCATTGCCGATGCCCTTGGCGAAGGTAATGAGGTCGGGCGTGATTCCATGGGCCTGGTAACCCCAGAAGTTCTCACCGGTCCGGCCCCATCCGGTCTGCACCTCGTCGGAGATGTAAAGAATCCCATGGCGGTCGAGAACTTCCTTGATGGCGCCGAAGTAGCCGTCCGGGGGAAGTGCGAAACCGCCCACGCCCTGGACGGGCTCGGCGATGAGCGCCGCGACCTGACCGGAGACGGCGGTGCCGAGGAGATCCTCGAGGTCGGCTACCCCGCGCTCGATGTACTCGGCGTCGGACAAGCCGGCCAGGTTGCCCCTGATGCGCGAGCCGCCCAGGATGTAAAAGACCTGGAAGGGGGAGAGGCTGGTGGCGGCGTAGCCGGGGTTGGCGGTAACCGCAAGCGCCGAGAAGGAGCGCCCGTGATACGAGTTGCGCACAGCCAGGATCTGGTTGGACCGGCGATAGGCGGTGGAGAAGAGCAAGGCCGCGTCGTTGGCCTCCGTCCCGGAGGTGGTGAAAAAGACCTTGGCATTGGGAATACCCGAGAGAGCTGAGATTCGCTCGGCCAGGGCGACCATCGGCTCGATGAGATAGAGCGTGGATGAGTGGATCATCTTGCCCGCCTGATCCCGAATCGCTTCGACCACCTCGGGGACGGCGTAGCCGGTCATGGTGGTGAGAATTCCCCCGAAGAAGTCCAGGTACCGCACCCCGTCCTGGTCGGTTACGTAACAGCCCTCGCCCGAGACCAGCTCGATGGGCTCTGAGTAATAAAGGCCAAGCCAGTTCGGCATGACGGCCTTATGACGGCGATGCAGATCATGGTGAGACATGTTTCCCCCGTTTTGGTCGAACGGCAATGTCCCCAAGATAGCGCACAACAGCCCACTATTGTTCAGTGCTTTATGGTATTTTTGTATTACTACAAATCTTGGAGAAGCGGATGACTCTTGAGTTCACCAGTGCCGACTTCGGCAAAGCGCGCGGCGCCCGCGAGATTGCGCAAAAGATCGACGAGCTCGTCGAGGCACGCCGCGCCGCCTTCGGCACCAAGCTTCCTCCCATACGCACCCTCGCCCGCATCCTCGAAGTCAGCCCCACCACCGTCGCGGCCGCCTACCTGGAACTCGAGCGCCGTGGAGTGGCGAAAGGGCAAGGAAGGACCGGCACCGTGCTGGTGCGGCGGAACCCGCCACTCGGCGCCGCGCGCGTGTTCCGCATGTTCCCGGAGCAATCCAGCCCGGCCACCCACGACCTTTCCACCGGCTTTCCCGACCCACGCCTCCTCCCGGACCTGCGCGAAGCCCTGACCTCGGCCGCGCTCGGCGGGGAGGCACACAACTACCTGAACCGGCACGTGGCGGAGGAGCTCTCCCCCATCCTGGCCAAGCTTTTGGAGGTCGAACCCGAGAGCCTCACCGTCGTGAACGGTTCGCTGGACGCGCTGGACAGGCTCCTCGGCCAAGCCTGCGTAGCGGGTGACAGGGTGATCGTTGAAGAACCGAGCTTCCCCCCCATCTTCGACCTTCTCGACGTTCACAGGCTGGTTCCGGTTCCGGTGCGGTCCGACACCGAGGGCATCGATCCGGACTCCCTCGCCCAAGCCCTCGAGCGTCGGGCCCAGGCGATGATATGGCAGCCTCGGGCCCAGAACCCCACGGGCATTTCCACCTCCTCGCGCAGGCTGGATGAGCTCGCCGCGCTGCTCGCCCGGGCTCGCCCCATCACGGTGATCGAGGACGACCACTCCGGCCTGGTCTCCAGTGCGCCGCGGTCGACCATGCGCGGGCAGGTTCCAGGCCCCGTCGCGACAATCTACGGCTTCTCCAAGTCCCATGGCCCCGATCTGCGCATCTCGGCCGTCGCCGCGAACGCCGAGTTACTAGCCAAAGTGGTGGAACGGCGGAGGCTGGGGCCGTCCTGGACAAGTGGACTGATGCAGAGACTGCTTGCCCACCTGCTGACCGAGGAGGCACCGACCACCCGCGTCGAGCACGCCAAAAAGGTCTATGCCGAGCGCCTCGGGCTCCTGGTCGGCCAGTTGCGCGCAATCGGGGCCGACGTCGCCTCGGGTGACGGCCTCAACTGCTGGATCCCTGTGACTAGTGAGCTGGGAGTGATCACCGACCTGGCACGCGTCTCGGTGGTGGTTGCCCCTGGTTCGGCCTTCTATCTGGACGGCAGGAGTGCTCCTCATATCAGGGTCACCACCGCCGCCATCGATGGGCTCGCACCAGGCTCGATCGAGGTAATCGGCCGTTGGCTCTGACCTCCCGGCACGCTGCAAAAACATCCATCCGATGGTCCCTGGCGGGCTGGCGCGTGGTGCGTTAGCCTGAGCCTTGAGCGGCCAGTGCGGCCAGGCACTGCGATCTCGAGACTAGGAGTGGAAATGAACCTGGGACAGTCCACCACCGGACGGCCGGATGCGGCCCAAACGCTCGTGGAGTCGGTCATGACCACCAAGTTGGTCGTGGTTCACCCCGGGGATCCCATCCAGGACGCCGCCGAGAAGCTGGCCGAGCACCGCATCACCTCCGTCCCTGTCGTCGACGACGACTCTCACCTAAGGGGGATCCTCTCCGACGACGACCTCATCATCGAGGGGGCACGTCTGCACATACCCACGGTCTTCGGCCTCCTCGGCGACGTAGGCACCTGGCCACCTTCGGTGCTGCGCTTCGAGCGGGAATTGAAAGCCGCCTTCGCCTCCAAAGTTGAGGACGCGATGAGCAAGAAGGTGGTCAGCTGCTCACCCAAGGACACCGTGGAAGCAGCCGCCACAATCCTTCACGACAAGAAATTGCACATGCTCCCGGTCGTCGAGGACGAAAAGCTGGTCGGGGTTGTCACTCGCACAGACGTGATGCGCTTCCTCTTCCCGGGCAGCTCCGAATAGCGCGGAGGGACGCTTCACTCACCCCTTCGCTGCAGAGTGAGCGCACCAAGCGCAAGCGCGACGGGTATGCACGCGGCTACGACCACCAGGTCGGTCCAGATGGCGCCGGTTAGGGCAGTGGTATAGGCGACCCTGGAGACACCGTCCACCGCGTAGCTCAGCGGGAGGAAGTCCGACAACAGGCGTAACGCGACCGCCATCTGGTCGCGCGGCACAAGCAACCCGCAAAGCAGGAATTGTGGCAGGACGAATGCCGGCAAGAACTGGACGGCCTGGAACTCCGTCTTGGCAAAGGCGGAGAGGAAGAGACCCAGGGCCATTCCCAGCCAGGCGTCGAGGAGCGCGAAGAGGACTACGAGCCAGATCGAGCCGTCGACCTTCAGCGAAAGGCCCCAAAGTGAAACCCCCAGTACCACCGCCACCTGCGCCAGAGTCGCTGCACCGAAGGCGAGTGCATAGCCGGCAAGCAGACCCCCTTTACTTGCGGGACCGGCCATAAGCCTTTCCAGCGTGCCACTGGAGCGCTCGCGGAGCATGGCCACCGAGGCGACTACGAACATGACCGTAAAGGGGAAGAGCGCCAGCAACATCGGGCCGACGCCTTGGAAGACCTGGGGCTGATTGGTGAAGGCGTAGCGTACCAGCGTCATCAGCACGGAGGGCACCACCAGCAGCAGAGCCGAGGTGCGTCGGTCGTGAAGCAGCTGGAGCAGAACCCGCCGTGCGGTGGCGGCCACCGGACCCGCCATCAGATGCGCCTCGTGCGAATCACGGCCAAGAAGGCCGAATCAAGATCGGTGGTGCCGGTTTCCGCCTTCAAGGCCGAGGGGGCGGCATCGGCCAACAGGCGTCCGTCACGAAGGAGGAGGAGACGCTCGCAGCGCTCGGCCTCGTCCATCACGTGGCTGGAGACCACCAGAGCGGTACCCTGGGCGGCCAGGGTTGCGAAGAGCCTCCAGAGATCCTCGCGAAGCACCGGATCCAGGCCCACGGTCGGCTCGTCCAGGAGCAGCACGCTGGGGCTACCGAGCAGGGCAATCGCCAACGATACCCTTGCGACCTGGCCCCCCGACAGGCGTTCAACGCGCCGGGAAGCCTCTGCCCCCAGGGATACTCGGTCAATGGCCTCCGACACTCCGGAGGCCCCCACGCCGATCATCGTCGCGAAGTAGGAGAGGTTCTCACGCACCGTCAGGTCCAGGTAGACAGCCGGCCGCTGCGGCTGATAGCCGACCAGGCCCCTTGCCGTACGGCTTCCCGCCTCGTAGCCGCCCACCTTGACCAGGCCGCCGGCATGCTTTTGCACACCGGCAATGCACCTCATGACGGTGCTCTTCCCCGAGCCGCTCGGGCCGATCAGCCCGGTGAGGCTGCCGGAGGGAACGTCGAATCCGATCCCGTCGACCACCCGCTGGCCGCTACGATCCACCACAAGCCCGCCAACCTGGATCAAGTTGTCCACGTCGGGACTCTATCGCCCCTCCCGCATCCGCGCCAACTGTGCCTCAGGCACTCTCCAAGGCGATTCTGCGAATCCGGCCTGCGAGCAAGTGATTCAAGATGATGGCGAAGCCCACCTGGAAGACGATCTCGCCCTGGAGCATGTAGTTGAGCATGTGATCCGGCAGCGACAGTGCGGCCAGCACCCCGCCACTGAACTCGATCAGGAGGCCAAGCCACCCCAGGCGGTCTGCGAGCACCTTGAAGGCCAGGATGGCCCCGACCACCATCTGCAGCCCAAAGACCGAGGCCCCGATGATCATGTGTGTCCAGTTGAAAAAGGTACCCGCCGTATACGGCGTCAGCAGCAGGACGATCAGCCCTACCGCCAGCACTTTGAGCGAGAGCGAGACTCCGGCCGGAGGTGACGCCGGATCGATGGACTTTGCCGAACGGTAGATCAGGTAGGAAGTGGCGATAAACCCCAGGGCCAGAATCCACAGGGTGTCCAGATGCACGCCGTAGTAGCTGACGCCGTAGGTGCTGGCGGCCTGGGAATAGGAAACCCCCATGCAGGCGACCAGAGTCACCGCCATAGCCAGCTCGCCTCCTACCAGAAGGCGCAGGCCCTGTTCGTAGGCCGCGAGAGTGGGGCTGCCCTCGGTTGTACGCGACCCCTGAATGCGGAAGATCCCGAGCATCGAGACTCCTCCCATCGCTCCGGATGACTACTTGCATTATACAACTAGTTTTACGAAGCGGAAATGGGGACTGTGTCGCGCTACTCGCGAAACAGGTCGTCGAAAAGCTGCGGCGGTTGCAGCCCCAAGTGTTGGAAGGCCAAAGGGCCGGCCACCCGGCCGCGCCTGGTACGCGCAATCAGCCCCGCCTGGATCAGGAATGGCTCGTAGACGTCCTCGATGGTCTCGGCCTCTTCGCCTACCGTGGCTGCGAGCGTGGTGATTCCGACCGGATTGCCGCGATAAGTCACGCACATAACCTCCAGAATCGCACGGTCGAGCTTGTCGAGCCCGAGCGAATCAGCCCCGAAGAACTCCAGCGCGACTTCGGCCAGCTCCTCGGTCACGACACCGTCGGCATGCACCTCCACATAGTCCCTCACCCTGCGCAGCAGGCGGTTGGCGAGGCGTGGCGTCCCGCGGGATCTCCGAGCGATCTCCACGCTGGCCTTGTGGGCCACCTCCACCTCCAGAATCGCCGCCGAACGCCTCACTATGGCGGCCAGCTCATCCGGGTTGTAGTAATCGAGGCGGGCGACGAATCCAAAGCGGTCGCGCAAGGGCCCTGTCAGCATTCCCGTCCGGGTCGTGGCGCCGATCAGGGTGAACCGGGGCAGGTCGATTCGGATCGATCGCGCCGTCGGTCCCTCGCCGACCAGGATGTCCAGCTTGAAATCCTCCATCGCCGAATAAAGGACCTCCCCAGCGGCCTTGGACATCCGGTGTATCTCATCGATGAAGAGTACGTCCCCCTCGTTCAAGGAGTTGAGAATCGCCGCCAGATCCCCCCCTCGCACCAAGGTCGGCCCTGAAGTGACCCTGAAGCCGGCTCCCATCTCGTTCGCGACAATCTGTGCCAGCGACGTCTTGCCCAACCCCGGAGGACCCGCGAACAGCAGGTGATCCACACTCTGTCCGCGACCCTGGGCAGCCTTGATCACCACTTCCAGGTGAGCCTTTATCTGGCTCTGGCCTATGAACTCGTCCAGCACGCGGGGCCGGATTGCCGCCTCGATGGAGAGATCCGACGGCAGGGCAAACGGGTTGGAGGCCTCCGATCGCGACTCCTGCGCGGGGCTGTCCCCCGAGAGAATCTCGCGCCGCGGGCTCATGAGCGTAGCTCCACCAAAGCCGCCCTGACCGCCTGGGACACGTCCTGGCCAGGTTCCAAGGCGCTCAGACCGCGCTTTATCTCTCGGGCGTCGAAGCCGAGCGAGGCCAACGCCGCCTCGACTTCGCGTCTAACCGCAGCATCTCCTGGACTGCGCGGCGGAGCACCCGCACCCCCGGACAGGACGCGGATCGAGGATAGCTTCGTAGAAAGTTCGACCAGGATTCGGATCGCGGTCTTTTCCCCGATTCCAGGCACCCGGGTCAACATGGCGACGTCATTCGTCTCCACCGCCTCGACAAGCGAGTCGGCGTCCATCATCGAGACGATCACCAGCGCGAGCGCAGGGCCAACCATACGCACTCCGATGAGTACTTCGAAGAGGTTTCGCTCGCCGAGGCTCTCGAAACCAAAGATGGAAATCGCGTCCTCGCGAACCACGGTGACGCAGAAGAGTTCGATCTGCTGACCCTCTTTGGCCGTCATGGCGAGCGAAAGCGGGACCGATACCAGGTACCCGACGCCGCCCGCCTGAACGATCAAGGTTCGGGTTCCCCCCGTTGCCCTGACCGTTCCGCTCAAAAGTGCAATCACCAGCCGAGACTCCTAGTCAGCTTGCGGGAAAGGCTCGCGGGAAACCGCCCTCGCGCCTCCCCCTCCCCGCATGTTAGCCAGGTGGCAAAGGGCGAGCGCCACCGCATCGGCCACGTCCGGAGGCTCAGGAGCGCTCGGAAGGTCACCGATCAGCTGCACCATCCGCTGCACCTGGAACTTGCTCGCCGCTCCGTGTCCCGCCACCGCCAGCTTCACCTCAGCCGCACTGTACTCCAGGACTGCGACACCCCCTTGGTGGCACGCGAGATGCACCAGCCCCACCACCTGCACCACGCCAAAGGCGGTCTTTGCGTTCTTGCGAAAAAGTATCCTCTCGACCACGGCGACGTCGGGACGGTAATCGGAGATGAGCGAGGTCATCTCCGAGAGGAATTCGGCAAGTCTCTCGCCCAGGGGTGCACTGGGAGCGGTCTGGATCAAGCCGGCCGAGACTATCCGGTCGCCTGCCCCCGGCCCGGAGTCGACCACGCCGTATCCGCAGCGGGAGAGGCCGGGGTCGATTCCCAGGACACGCATACGAGCGCCTCCTAGGAGGAAGCCGCTTCGGCGTCTCTGACCGCCTCGAGTAGGGTGCTGGTCGGCAGGTAGGTCAACCCGGCGGTGGTCCGGTGGCAGAAAGTGACGCTCCCTTGCCGATTGATCACAAATACGCTGCGCCGGTAAAAGCCGAGCGGCCCCAGGACGCCGTATGCCGAACCCACCTTCTTGTCGAGATCCGATAGAAGGGGGACCGAGAGCGACTGGCGTTCCGCGAATGAGCGATGCGTCTCCTGGTCCTGCGGGCTGATCCCCCACACGGTCGCGCCAAGTGAGGAAAAATCGGGCATCCCCTCGGAGTACGCCCTCAGCTGCAGGGTGCAAACCGGGGAATGGTCCTCCGGATAGAAGGCAAGTACCAGAGCCCGCCCCAGCATCAGCTTGGGCGAATAGATCCCTTCCGGGAAGCCCTCGAGCTCGAAGTCAGGTGCGGGATCCCCGACGCCGAGGACCACTAGGCCTCCACCATTTCGAGGATGGCGTCGGGTATGTCGAAGTTCGCGTAAACGTTTTGCACGTCGTCCATGTCCTCCAGCGCGTCCACAACCCTCAGTACCTTCCGCGCTTCGGCCTCGTCGTTGAGCGGGATGATGGTGGAGGGCAACATCGTCAGCTCTGCCGAGGAGATCTTGTGTCCGGCCGCCTCGAGTGCCTCGCGCACCTCACCGAGCGAGGTCGCCGCGCAGGTCACCTGCCAACTGTCCCCCACGTCACTCACATCCTCCGCCCCCGCGTCCGCCGCAGCGAGCATCAGCTCGTCCTCGTCGGCACCACGATCAACCAGGACCACGCCCTTGCGCTCGAACTGCCAGGCCACAGCACCGGGCTCGGCCATGGAGCCGCCGTTCTTCGAGAAAGCGCTGCGCACGTCCGCACCGGTCCGGTTCCTGTTGTCAGTCAGGCACTCGACAATGATGGCCACCCCTGCGGCGGCGTAGCCTTCGTAGACGACCGGCTCGTAGCGAACGCCATCGAGTTCACCGGTTCCACGCTTGATGGCCCGCTCTATGGTGTCCACGGGCACGGAGGCGTCACGGGCCTTGTTGTACATGGTCCGGAGCGTGGCGTTGGAGGAGACATCTCCCCCACCCTCTCGGGCGGCAACCTCAACCTGCCTGATCAGCTTGGCGAAAAGCTTGCCACGCGCCTTGTCCTGCGCGCCCTTCTTGTGCTTGATGGTCGCCCATTTGGAGTGACCTGACATCTATCCCACCTCGAGTGAACGTCTAGAAGCTCTCAAGGAACAGCTTATGCAATCGGTCGTCTCCGGTCACCTCGGGATGGAATGAGCTCACCAGTACGTTCTTCGACCGGCATACCGCCGGCGCCTCCCGGGTACCTCCGTCGGGGAATTCATACCTGACACTCGCCAATACGCTCACATCCGGGCCGACCCGGGTGACAACCGGAGCCCGGATGAATGCAACCGTCATCGGTCCACCTGAGACCCCTTGCACCGCCAGGTCCGCCTCGAACGAATTCACCTGCCGGCCAAACCCGTTGCGCCGTACAGTGATGTCTATTGCGCCTAGAGCCACCTGGTCGAAGCGTCCATCGATGATCTCAGCTGCGAGAATGATCATTCCCGCACACGTCCCGAAGAGCGCACCTCCACCCGCCGCGAACTCCGCCACGGGCTCAAGCAGCTCGGAGGAATGAAGCAGCAGCGAAATCGCCGTCGACTCGCCACCCGGGATGACCAGGTGGGTCACCCCTTTTAGCTCTGCGGGAAGCTTGACCAGCCGGCTCTCAACACCCAAGCGGGCGAAGGAGTCGGAGTGCTCGCGAAAATCGCCTTGGAGAGCGAGTATGCCGACGACGGGATCCTCGGGAATTTTCTACCAGCCCCGCTCGGCAAGGTGGACGTCGACCTTGTCCATCTCGATTCCCACCATCGGGACACCCAGGTTGCGCGAAACCTTGGACAGGATCGTCGCATCCTGGTAGTGGGTCGTAGCCTCGACGATGGCGCGCCCGCGCTTGGCGGGATCCCCGCTCTTGAAGATTCCCGAGCCCACGAAGCAGGCTTCTGCTCCTAGCTGCATCACCAGAGCGGCGTCGGCGGGTGTGGCGATACCTCCCGCACAGAAGAGCGGGACCGGCAACTTGCCGGTTTCGGCAATCTCGGCCACCAGTTCGTAGGGAGCCCGCAGCTCCTTGGCCCATCCGTGCAGCTCGGCCGAGTCTGCCTGGGTGATCTTCTTGATGTCACCCACGATCGAGCGAAGATGCCGTACCGCCTCGACCACATTTCCCGTCCCCGCCTCGCCCTTAGACCTGATCAGGGCAGCACCTTCGGAGATGCGACGAAGCGCCTCGCCCAGGTTGGTGGCGCCGCAGACAAAGGGGACGGAGAAGCGCCACTTGTCGATGTGGTATGCCTCGTCCGCCGGCGTGAGCACCTCTGACTCGTCGATGTAGTCCACCTGCAGGGCCTCGAGGATCTGCGCCTCGACGAAGTGGCCGATGCGGGCCTTGGCCATCACCGGAATCGACACGGCGGCCTGGATCTCCTCGATCAGGGCCGGGTCACTCATACGCGCCACGCCACCGTCACGGCGAATGTCGGCCGGCACGCGTTCGAGCGCCATAACCGCGACCGCACCCGCATCTTCGGCGATTTTTGCCTGGTCGGCGGTGACGACGTCCATGATGACGCCGCCTCGCAGCATCTCGGCGAGGCCACGCTTCACCCGCGCGGTCGCCTTGGTCACAGCGGAAGCAGTCTCCTCGGTCA
The DNA here is from genome assembly GCA_021850605.1 of Actinomycetes bacterium. Lineage (GTDB taxonomy): Bacteria > Actinomycetota > Acidimicrobiia > Acidimicrobiales > Acidimicrobiaceae > Acidithrix. Next base: position 163 of record JAJZLQ010000037.1, on the reverse strand, counting down.
TCTCAGACACCCTTTCGACGGTCTTGGCAGGATGGGGGCTCGCGAACGGCCACCCACGCGCCATACAGTCTAAAGCCTGCCGCGCCATTTCGGTGGGTCGGCCCACCGTAGCCGAGCCATACCGATTCCACTGTCTCAAGACGCCACATCCACCTAATCCGTC
>JAJZLQ010000118.1 GCA_021850605.1 Actinomycetes bacterium | reverse complement strand
CGGGCCGAGTGCGAATGCCAGCGCCCCGGGTGCGAGGCGCACGGTGATGGTCTCGGCGGCGCCGTACAAGGCGCCCAAGCTGACGCTTCCGGCCAGGCCGGCGGCGAGCTGGGAGCTGGAAAGGGCGCAGGTGAAGAGGTCCCCTCCCGGGGAGGGCACACATGGGGTTCCGCCCACCGAGACGGCCAAGGCCGGTTGTGGGGATGCCGCGACCTGCAATACGAAGGCCGTGGCGGTACGTGGTCCGGACAGGCCGGACAACGCGGGATCGGAAGCGAGCGATATCGGCCATGTACTGGCCACCTTGGGGGAGACCCTCACTACGCCTTGCGTTCCGTCGAGCTGGAGCGAGGGTGGCAAAGCCGGGGCGAGGGCGGCGATGCCGGTAGCCCAGTTGTAGGCGGTGGTGGTGGCGCCGGAGAGCTCGGCGGCGGTGTAGAGAACCCCGGAGGTGGGATCCAGCGCGATTCCCGAGTAGTCCCCGAAACGGTTGTAGGGGCAGGGTACGGCCCCGCCCATGCAGTTGAGGATGCCCTGGCCGGGGGAGTAGATCGAGAGCGGCGTGGTCGCGATCCCTCCGGAGTTCGTGCTGGAGAGGCCGAAGTAGGCGGCCGAGGGGTAGAGCCCGCCGGCCAGGGAGGAGAAGCTGGCCGAGACGGCAGCCTGGCCGCCCGGAAGCGCCTGTACGGCGGGGTAGTAGAGGTCGGCGGGCTGGCCGTCGTAGGTGAAGGAAGGATCGATCTGGCCGGTGACCGCCGGAGTACCGCCGGTCGAAAGGGAGAGGCGGACCAGCCGGGCGGTACTCAGGTAGGCCTCACCGCCGACCTGGCCGGGATTGGGCACCGAGTCGTTCATCGCAAGCCAGAGGGTCTGGCCGGAGATGGAACCCGAGATGATCCGATCGTCGTCGGGGCTGATGGTGTCCCAGCTTGCCGCCGTGGGCTGGGGGATCGCGATCGGGTCGGTTGTCGTGGTGGACATGGCCAGGCCGAGGGACGATTCGCATCCCAGCGGACCCGCCTGGAAGCCCGAGGGGCACGAGGCGGAGGTGGGGATGATCTCCAGGGCGCTCAGGTTGGCCGAAGAGCCGAAGCTGGACGATACCGGGATGTCCGGTGAGCTGTTGGCAAAGAGGTAGGCGATCTGGCCGGCGGGATCCGAGAGGGGAAAGGCCGCCGGCACCGGGTAGAGCTCGTATTCCACGCCGCCACCCGAACCTGTCACCACCTGCGAGGTCGAGCCGGCCGCGTCGATCAGCGACTTGGGAAGGGTGAAGACCTGGCTGCCGTCGGTGGAGTCGGCGGCGAGCCCTCCGGGAAAGTCGGTGGCGGCCAGAAGGATGGCGGACGCGCTCTGGCCGATCTTGGGCTGGTCGACCGCGCTGGTTGTGGCCGAGGTGGAGCCCGCAGCGGTGTCCTGGGGCAGCACCCAGGTGGTCTGCCAAGGAGCCGAGGTCGACCCGGCCAGCGCGCTGGTGACCACCATGGCGTCATTGACGCTGTAGCTGCTCCCGGCTCCCAGGTTCACCGGGCAGGGAGAAGTGAAGACGTACATCATCGAGACGTAGAAGCGATTGGCGGCCGGGTCGAAGATTCCCCAGGGGTCGGTGATTTGGCGGTCCTGGGGGCCGGCCGCCCCGATGCACTGTGAGAGGCTGGCGCCGGCCGGGCTTTGGGCGGCGCTGGGGAAGGCCGGGTTGATCAGCGCGCTGCTTTGCACTTCTGCCAGCGTCGCCCCCGAGGGGCCGATTACCCGGAAGACACCGTTGGTGAGCTCGATCGCCTCCCCACCTCCGGCGGTTAGGAACGTGTCGGGTGGTGTGATCAGAAGGCCGCTGCTCGCCGTGGACACATCGGTTGCGCTCACTCCCGGAAAGTAGGCGGCAGTGGCGACGGTGGAGGCGGTGGAGGCGGTGGAGGCGGTGGCCGCCGGCGTGGGAGCGGAAACCCCTGGCGAGCTGCTCGCCGAGGCCTCGGCCGGAGCGATGGCCACCCCGAGTAGAGGGGCGATGACGGCGGCACCTGCCACAAGCCGCCAACCGGGGCGCTCGGAGCGGAGTGAGGGCAACTAAATCCTTCCAACCCGTGGCGCACATGGCGCACTTTCGCATCCGGCGGCTGGAGATGTGGACGGAGATGAGGCACCGCCCTTGCCCGGAATGATAGGCGCTCGGCGCGTCGATCCTGGCTACGCGCCTCGGAGCCCGTCTTTTTTGGGCGTCTTTTTTTGGGCGGGTCTTATGGCCGGGCGGTGGCCCGGAGGCGCCGGGGCTCAGCCCGGCGCCGGATCAGCTTTCGGCTTGAAGCTTGGCGATGCGCGCCATCAGGCGCGACTTGCGGCGTGAGGCCTGGTTCTTGTGGATGATTCCCTTGCCGGCGGCCTTGTCGAGCTTGGAGACGGCCAAGCGGAGAGCCTCTGCGGACTCCTCGCGGCCGGTCTCGGCCGCGGTCAGCGCGGACTTCACCCGCGTCTTGAGCTCCGAGCGCACCGCCTTGTTGCGCTCGTGGCGCCGCTCGTTCTGCTTGTTCCGCTTGATCTGGCTCTTGATGTTTGCCACTTCAACCTCTGTGTTAGGAAACTTCCGTGCCGGAACCGCCCAAGGCCGCTCGGGCTCCGCCGGGAAGTGAATAGTTTAGCGCTGTCCTGGGGATAGCGCCGCCCCGGCCTTTAGGCTGGAGCCCCTAGAGATGATAGAGACTTCCAAGATCCGCAACCTGTCGATAATCGCCCACATCGACCATGGCAAATCGACGCTCTCCGACCGCATCCTCGAGTTGACCCGTGCGGTCGATCCGAGGGAGATGCGGGAGCAGTACCTCGACACCATGGACATCGAGCGTGAGCGAGGTATCACCATAAAAGCCCAGAACGTTCGCGTGAACTGGAAGGGCTACACCGTGCACCTGATCGACACCCCCGGGCACGTCGACTTCGGCTACGAGGTGAGCCGCTCGCTGGCGGCGTGTGAGGGTGTGGTTCTGCTGGTGGACGCCAGCCAGGGCATCGAGGCCCAGACACTGGCCAACTGCTACCTGGCCATCGAGAACGACCTGGAGATCGTCGCCGCCCTCAACAAGATCGATCTGCCCGCGGCCGATCCCGACCGCTATGCGGCCGAGATCGAGAACGTGCTGGGCATACCCGCCGATTCGATATTGCGGGTCTCGGGCAAGACCGGGCAGGGGGTGGACGCACTTCTGGACGCGGTGGTGGAGAGGATCCCCGCCCCCAAGGGCAACCCCGCCGATCCGCTTCGCGCCCTGATCTTCGACTCCTACTACGACCAGTACCGTGGTGTCGTCTCCTCCGTCCGTGTGGTGGACGGGACTCTCCACTCGCATGATCGCCTGCGTTTTATGCAGGCCAAGACCACCCACGGGGTGGAGGAGATCGGCGCACGCATGCCGGTGCCGGTCCCCTTAGACGAGCTGGGACCCGGCGAGGTGGGCTATCTCATCTCAGGCATCAAGGACGTGGGCCTGGCCCGTGCGGGTGAGACGGTGACCACCATCGAGGGCGGGTCCCCCGATCCCCTTCCCGGCTACCGCCACCCCAAGCCAATGGTCTTCTGCGGCCTCTACCCGGTGGACGGGGACGAGTTCGAGGACCTGCGCGAGGCGCTCGAGAAGCTGCGGCTTAACGACTCCTCCTTCACCTACGAGCCCGAGACCTCCCTTGCGCTCGGCTTCGGCTTCCGGTGCGGGTTCCTCGGGCTGTTGCACATGGAGATCGTGCGCGAGCGCCTCGAGCGCGAGTTCGACCTATCCCTGATCGCCACCGCGCCCTCGGTCGAGTACCTGGTGCACACGCCGGGCAAGGAGGAGCCGGTGGTGGTGGACAACCCTTCCGAGATGCCTGCCGCACAGTCGATCGCCAAGATCGAAGAGCCCTACCTGAAGATCGACATCCTCTCGCCGAGCGAGTACACAGGCACCATCATGGACCTCTGCCAGACCCGCCGTGGCGAGATGCTCTCCATGAGCTACATATCGCCCGAGCGGATCGAGCTCACCTACCGCATTCCCTTGGCGGAGGTGGTGATGGACTTCTTCGACGCTCTCAAGTCCCGCACCAAGGGCTACGCCAGCCTTGACTACGAGCCGGCCGGCTATCACGAGTCCGACTTGGTCAAGCTGGACATCCTGCTGAACGCGGCCCCGGTGGACGCCTTCTCGGCCATCATCCACCGCTCAAAGGCTTATGACTACGGGCGCAAGATGACGGTCAAGCTGCGCGAGCTCATACCCCGCCAGCTCTTCGACGTTCCCATCCAGGCAGCAGTGGGTGGGAGGATCATCGCCCGCGAGACGGTGAAGGCACGGCGCAAGGACGTGCTTGCCAAGTGCTACGGCGGTGACATCACCCGCAAGCGCAAGCTGCTCGAGAAGCAGAAGGAGGGCAAGAAGCGGATGAAGAACATCGGCCGGGTTGAAGTACCCCAGGAGGCCTTCATCAGCGCCCTGCGCCTCGAGGAGGGAAATTGAGGGCCGGTCGGGGCACCGTGAGGCGATTGGCCGCCGCGGCGAGGCGATGGGCGGCGTAGTCCTCTGGTTCAGGCGCGACCTGCGCCTGGCCGACAATCGTGCTCTCGAGCGCGCCTTGGTGCTGGCCGAAGGCGGGCCGCTCCACCTGTTCTTCTGCGTCTCGCCCGGACTCATCGAAGCGTCCCCCGGGCGTTCCTCTTATCTGGCCGCCGCCTTGCGTGGGCTGGATGGGTCTTTGGGGGGAAGGCTCAACCTCGCCCACGGCGACCCGGCGGCCGAAGTCGCCGCCTTTGCCACCCGGACGGGCGCGGAGGTGGTGGTGGCCACCCGGGAGTTCACGCCGCTTGCCCGCCGGCGGGACGAGCGCGCCGCGGGGTTGCTCGAGGCGGGCGGAGCCAGGCTGGAGTTGGGTGACTCGCCTTATCTGCTTCATCCCGGCAGGCTGGCCCGAGCCACCGGGGGCTGGCACAGGACCTTTACACCCTTCTACCGCCGGCTCTCCGAGCACGGCTTCGACGCGCCGCGCCCCGCTCCTGAGGGCACTCTTCTCGATGCCGCGCTCTCCGCGCCGGTACTGCGGGACCCAGCGGCGCTCGAGGTCCTGGGGCTTCCCGAGTTTTTCGACCGTGGGCGCTTTGGGGCATCCGAGGAGGAGGCGCTGGCGCAGCTGGCCACCTTCGCCTCCCGGGCGGGAGAGTACCCGGCCGGGCGCAACCTTCCCGGCTCCGAGGCCACCAGCCGCCTCTCGCCCGCACTTCGCTTCGGGCTGGTGCATCCGCGGCAGGTGGCGGCGGTCATGACCGGCCTGCCGGGCGGTGACGAGGCCGTCCGCCAGCTGGCATGGCGGGACTTTTTCGCCCAGACGCTGGCCTGCGAGCCCGGGAGCGCATGGGAGAATCTCGATTCCCGCTTCGACCGGATGGTCCACGACGACCCCTCCGTCTCCCCGGCCCGCGAGAGGCTGGAGGCCTGGAAGCAGGGGATGACCGGCTATCCCATGGTGGATGCGGGCATGCGGGAGCTGGCCACTTCGGGATGGATGCACAATCGTGCGCGCATGATCGTGGCGTCGTTCCTGATCAAGGATTTGCACATCGACTGGCGAATCGGCGCCGGGCATTTCATGGAGCACCTGATCGACGGGGATATCGCCTCCAACAACCACTCCTGGCAGTGGGTGGCAGGCTCAGGGACCGACGCGGCACCATACTTCCGGGTTTTCAACCCGGTCCTGCAGGGCAAGAAGTTCGACCCCGATGGTGCCTATATCCGTGCCCATCTCCCGGAGCTGTCCCACCTGCCCACGCGCTTCCTTCACGAGCCTTGGGAGGCCAAGCGCCTTGGGCTCTTGCAGCCAGGCGCCTATCCCGACCCGATCGTCGACCATGCACGCGAGCGCGAGGAGGCCCTGCGCCGCTTTGGGGAGATCTCGGCTAAGGCGGGCGGCGGCGCGGCCGGTGAAGCCGGTCAGCCCGCCTTGGCGGAGGGCTGATCCTCCGCATTCACCGTCCGGTTGGCGGGGGTGACCCTGCGGCGGGTGGTCTTCATGAAGATGGTCACCACTATTGCCAGGTAGGCGACGTAGACCACGCCCTGCAGGATGCTGGGCCGGGAGGCGTACCCGAAGAAGGTGTGCACGATGTCGCCAACGGTGGATTGGTCGTTCAGGAGCGAGGTGGTGTTCCACATGGCGGTGGTGAGGACGGGCAGGAAGCCGAGTTGCTGCAGGTTCTCGACCGCGTCGATCAGCAGGCCGGCGGCGAAGATCATCAGTGCGACGCCCATCACGCGGAAGGCCCTGGCCATGTTGATCCGCTTGCCCAGGCGGTAGACGGCCACCGCGAAGGCCAGGGAGGCCAGGGTCCCGATAACCGCGCCGACCGCAGCCCCCTTGGTGGATGTGGCGAAGACGATGGCCAGTGTGAAGACCATCGCCTCAAGCGACTCGCGTCCGACCGCCTGGGCGGCCATTACGGCCAGGCCCAACCGGGCTCCACGCTTGAGGGCGAACTCCGCCTTCTCGCGTAGCTCCTTGGCCAGGTTCCGCGCATGCGCGGACATCCAGAAGGTCATGTAGGTCATGACCGCTGCGGCGATCAGGTAGGTGACCGTCTCGAATTCCGTCTGCAGGCGGGTTCCGGCGTAGGTCTTCAATGTGGCGTAGACGGCCACGCCCGCCAGCACCGCGAAGGCGAGAGCGGCGACCACGCCGATGATGACGTCACGGAAGTTCTCGCGTTTGCCGATCTTGTCGAGGTAGGCCAGGAGGATGGCCACAATCATCGACGCCTCTATCCCCTCACGGAGAAAGATCGTGAACGTCGCCAGCACCTGCACCTCGCAATTCGCGTCTTCGGGGAAGCGCCACGACCCGGCGTAGACAGCCCTTCCATCCGCGGTAGTTCAACCGATTCTAGGCCCGGCACCTTCCCAATGCCTCTTGCGCGCTTCCACCCGCGCGCCGTACCGGCACCCCTGAGCGCTTCAGTTGGGCGCTTTGGCATGCCGATATGCTGGAAGAGGGAGGAATCCATGGACCCTGGGACGAGTTCGAAAGGGCAGCCGCGGCAGGCCCCCGCGCAATACTCGCAAGGGGCATCCGAGGAGGAGGAATACTCGGCCGAACTTGCCCGCACCGGGTACGTCGTTGTCTCCTCCGATTCCGCGACCTATCGCCCCGCGCCTGCCAATCCGCTCGTCTCCATCGTCGTGCCTTTCTATAACCCCGGGGCCGTCTTCGAGGCCGCCCTAAGGGAGATCATTGAGGTCATGGAAGGGACCGGGGTCTCCTACGAGCTGATCGCCGTCTCTGACGGCTCCACCGACTCGAGTGTGGATGCCCTGGGGAGCATGGAGATCCTGAACCTCAAGGACGTCTACCATGTGAAGCGCAACGGCAAGGGGGCGGCCTTGCGCACCGGCCTCAAGCTCGGCAAGGGGCAGTACCTGGGCTTCATCGACGCCGACGGCGACATCGACCCCAAGGCTCTGAGCGACTTCATCTCCGTGCTCATCGCCTTCCAGCCCGACATAGTGCTCGGCTCCAAGCGCCACCCCGCCTCCGAGGTCGTCTATCCCCCCCTCCGGCGCCTCTACTCCTTGGTCTACCAGCAGTTGATCCGGCGTCTGTTCAACCTTTCTGTGCGCGACACCCAGACGGGGGTCAAGCTGTGCCGGCGAGAGGTAATCGAGCAGGTGCTGCCGCTGATGGTGGAGAAGCGGTTCGCCTTTGACCTGGAACTCTTCGTGGTCGCAACCCGGCTGGGCTACGACAAGTTCGTGGAAGCGCCGGTCATAATCCGGGAGCGCTTCTCCAGCACCGTCAACATGGTTTCGGTTGCCGGGACCCTGCTTGACACGCTGGCCATTTTCTACCGGGAGAGGATACTGCACTTCTACGACAGGATGACTTAGAGTACGCGCTTGTCATTCGTTCCGGCCTTGGCACTCGGTAGACTTGATTGCTAATAGAGCTATGTGAAGCGGGTATGAACCCGGGCTCGGGGGATTCGCCATGAACGCCGGAGTTGACGACAGAAGATCGACGATTTTGCGGGCCATTATCGAGGCCTACATTGATGCGGCTGAGCCGGTTGGCTCGGCATATCTTGCCTCGCTGCCGGGTATGGGAGTATCCCCGGCCACCATCCGCAATGAGATGAGCGCGCTGGAGGGCGAGGGCTACCTCCATCAGCCCCACACCAGTGCGGGCCGCGTCCCGACCGAGAAGGGCTACCGCCGGTACGTCGACGAGCTGATGACCTCCGCCGACCCGGGTCCCGACCGGGCCGGGCAGGTGCAAGGCTTCTTTGCCAAGGCGCACCAGGAGATCGAGGAGCTTCTCTCCTCGACCACTCACCTGCTCACCCGCATGACCGACCTGGCCGCCGTGGTGACCGGTCCTTCCGCCCATCGCGCGCGCATCGTATCGGTCCAGCTGGTTGCGCTCAGTTCGCGGACGGTGGTCGTGGTGGTGGTGGATGCCAACGGCTCGGTGGAGAAGCGCACCATCGTCTGGCCCGGTGAGGTCGATTCCGGCCAGCTGGCCGAGATCGGAAACGCCATGACCGCGCACTTCCGCGAGCGTGAGGTGCGCGATGTTGACTCCCCACCGCGCTTTGAGGACCCGGAGCTCGACAAGCTTGGCGCCTACGCCTTCGTTGCGGTGCGCGAGGCTGTGCGCGAAGCGGACCGCGACGGTGTCTTCATCGAAGGGGCGAGCAGGATCGCCGCCTCCTTCGGTGCGGTGGAGACCGTGCGCGACGTCATATCGATCCTGGAACGCCACTATCTGGTGGTCACCCTGATGCGCTCGCTGCTCTCCCGGGGGCAGGGGGTGGCGATCGGCTCGGAGCACGGTGTCAGCTCGCTGAGGGAATGTGCGGTGGTGGTGGCGCCCTACTCTGTGGACGGGGTGGAAGTGGGCACCATCGGGCTCATCGGTCCCACGCGCATGAACTACGCTTCGGCGATCGGCGTTGCCAATTTGGTTAGTGAGAACTTGTCTAGAAGGCTTAGCGAGGGTTGATGGCGGACGTCGACTACTACGAGATTCTTGGGGTAGCGCGCGACGCCACCGACGAGGAGATAAAGAAGGCGTACCGGAAGCTGGCCCGTGAGCTGCATCCTGACGCCAACGGCGGCAACAAGGAGTCCGAGGAGCGTTTCAAGCTGGTCACCACGGCCTATGAGACCTTGCGCGACCCCGAGAAGCGCCGCGTCTACGACACTTATGGCGCCGGGGGCATGGGCGGCATGGGTGGTGGCCCGGGGGACTTCTTCGGAGGGCCGGGCCCCTTTGGCGACATCTTCGAGTCGATGTTCGGCGCCGCCTTCGGGAACGGCTACCGTACCAGCCGCGGCGGTACCCAGCGCGGCCAGGACATGGAGGCCACCGTCACCCTCGCCTTCGACGAGGCGGTCTTCGGAGCCCAGAAGGAAGTCTCCATCCGCGTCCCGACCACTTGCTCGACCTGCGGCGGCAACGGCTCCAAGCCGGGCACAACTCCGAGTGTCTGCCCCATATGCCAGGGGAGCGGCTCGGTGAAGCGCGTGGCCCAGACCATCTTGGGGCGCATGATGACCACCGCCGTCTGTGACCGCTGCGGCGGCGCCGGCCAGATCATCTCCACCCCCTGTCCCGACTGCCGGGGGGACGGTCGCCGAACCGTGGACCGCAACTACACGGTCGAAGTTCCCGCCGGCGTGGACGACGGCACCACTTTGCATCTGAGCGGCAAGGGGGCGGCCGGTAGCCGCGGCGGAATGCCCGGGGACCTCTACATCCACTTGAGTGTGCGCCCCGATCCGCGCTTCACCCGGAGCCACGACGAGATCCACTCCACGGTGCACGTTAGCTACGTGCAGGCGGCGCTTGGCGTGCAGATCCAGGTGGATACGCTCGACGGCCCGGAGGAGCTCACCGTTCCCGGTGGGACCCAGTCCGGCCGGCGTTTCGTCCTGAAGGGCAAGGGGGTCCCCCACCTGCGTTCGCGGGGACGCGGGGATCAGATCGTCACCGTGGTGGTTGATGTCCCCACCGAACTCGACGCCGAGGAGGAACGCCTGCTCAGGGAGCTGGCTGCAGTGCGCGGCGATGAGGTCGCCGTCCACGAGGCCGGGCTCTTTTCCAAGATCAAGTCGGCCTTCCGCTCCTAAGGGGGTGGGATGAGCCAGGGAATTGGCGCCGGAGGCGGCTGGCATCTCACCTCCAGGGCGCACGTCATCGCACCTTCCGCCTCCGTTCGCGCCCTCTCCGAGGCTCAGTTGCACCACCTCTTCAACGTGAGGCGCCTCGCCCCCGGGGAGGAGGTGACCATCTCCGACGGCCGGGGAGGATTGGCACTGGCCCGGGTCACCGAGGCCGCGGCCAGGCGGCGCCGGGGCGCGGCCGCCGAGGAGCTGCTCGGGGAGGTCGGCCATCTCCGTGCCGAAGCCCCGCCCTTCAACCTGGAGATGGTCCTCTCCGTAATCGACTTCGAGCGCCTCAGCCTTGCGGTTCGTATGCTCACCGAACTCGGCGTGTCCCGGATCACCCTGGTACATACACGACGGTCACACTCGGTGGCAGGAGCGGAGCGCAGGGCCACCCCGGAGCGGCTCCAGCGTATCGCGGCGGAGGCGGCGGGGCAGTGTAGGAGCCTCTTCTTGCCTGAGCTGGGCTTTCAGACCATGGAGGAGGTGCTGGGAAGGGTGGTCGTTTGTGATCCTGCCGCAACACCGCTGATTTCCCGACCTGCCGCTTTGCTGGTTGGC
>JAJZLQ010000006.1 GCA_021850605.1 Actinomycetes bacterium | reverse complement strand
GGCCGTGGTCAGCCCGAAGCGGACCCATCCCGCATATACGCCGTCGGCGGGAAGCAACCTCGACGGGGAGTATGCAACGTTGGCCGTGGGGAAGCCGAGTTCGACTCCCCCTCTGCCGTCACCCGAATTCACCAGACCGGTGATGAAGAAGTCCCGGCCCAGGAGCTCGTTGCCCAGTTCCACTTCTCCTCTTGCGATCAGGCTACGAATCAGCGTGGAGGAAATGACAACCTCGTCGACCTCGTCTTCGCGCCCGAGTGCCTTGCGTACCCGCGCCGCCTGCTTGGCATCCGCCATAACGAACGGGTCGGCCTCGACCACAAAACCGAGGCTGGCCCCAAGAACCCGCAGGAGTTCGACATCGCCGCCACGCCGGTGACCGAATCGAAAATCCGGCCCCACCACCACCGCCTTTGCTCCCAGCTCCTCGACGAGGGTGGAGCGCACGAAGTCCTCGGCGGACTCATTCGCGCGAGCCTGATCGAACTCGACCAGGTAGCAGAAGTCCACTCCGGCTTCCTCGAACAACGAAAGGCGTTCTTCGAAGGAGTTGATGAGCTTCGGGGCGCTTTCCGCACGCACGATGGAGGCCGGATGGGGATGGAAGGTCACGGCTACCGACGGTATGCCCATGGACGCACCAAACTCGATGGCGCGGCTCAGAAGATGGCGATGCCCCTTGTGTACGCCGTCGAAGGTTCCGATGGTGAGCGCCGAGGCGGAGATCGGGAGTTGCCTGGCCGGCGTGATTACCTTCATCTACCCTCGAATTCCCTGTTCCGGTCTTGTCTTTTCACCGCTAGATCCTAACGGCAGCGTCCTCGAGGGACGGAGGCCGGCTCAGCCGGCCAACACCATCTCCGCCACCAGCCGGCCCGAGCGCATGCGGTAGACGCCGACCGGCTCGCGTCCGCCAAGAGCTTTACGCTCGCACGGCGGCCCGGCGAACAGGGCCACCAGCGAGCCCTCATCGGCATCGCCCAGGCCGGCCGGTACAGCATCAACGGGATGCCCGTGACGGGCCGAATCCAAAACGGAGCCGTCGATGAAGCCGAGGGCAAAACCTTGCAGCACTCGCTCGAGCGGAAGAAGACTCGCCGCGGAGAAATCCTCCAGCGCCACCGCCTCGCCGATCTCGAAACCGTCGGAGTAGGTGCGCCGAAGCTCGCTGAGATGCCCGACGGTGCCCAGGCTCTCCGCAATCGCCTCGCCCAGCGAGCGCACGTAAGTGCCCCTCGAGCATTCGACCTCTATAGCCAGCTTGGCCGCATCGGTGGCTACCCGGGAAATTGCAAGCTCATAGATCTCCACCTCGACCGGAGCCAGCTCGGGTGCCTCCCCGCGCCGTGCGAGGTCGTGAGCGCGCACACCGCCGATCTTCTTGGCCGAATAAACCGGTGGGCGCTGCAACTGCCTGCCGGAAAGCGCTCGTTCGGTCCTGGACAACAGCTCGGATCCGAAGGGAGGCACGGGCTTGGCGACCACCACCTCACCCGTCGAGTCCAGCGTGTCGGTGGAAAGGCCAAGGGACAGGACCGCGCTGTAGCGTTTGCGGCCGCCGGTGATCAATGGAATCAGCCTGGTGGCCCGCCCAAGAGCAATCACCAGCACGCCGGTGGCGAAAGGGTCAAGAGTGCCGGTGTGGCCGGCACGTTTGGTGCCGAGGATGCGGCGGACACGTGAAAGTGCCGCGTTCGAGGTCAACCCGGCGGGCTTGTCCAGCACGGCAAAACCGAAGACACCCGAGTCGGCCATCGGCTCAGCCCTGCCCGGCTTCGCTCTCCTCGTCGTGGAGGGAGCGTATGATGGCCTCGATCCTCGTGCCGGCAAGGATCGCCGGATCGGTGGTGAATTCGAGCTGGGGAGTGCGCTTCATGCGCACCTGGCGTGCGATCTCACCCTGGAGGCGGCCGCGGTTCTCTTCGAGCCATCGCTCCAGCGTCTCGGACATGTGATCTAGGTAGACACGGGCATGCCGAAGGTCCGGATCAACCGTTACCGCAGTAACGGTGGCCACGTCCTCGGCCTTCGGGGGCTCGTAGAGGCGCTCGATGGTACGGGCCAAGACCCTTTGCACCGCCGCCGAGACTCGCTCGGTGCGGGGGTACGACGGATGCCCAAAGGATTGCTTCTGCATGGTTGTATGTGCGAGTGCGGGAGTCCCGGATCAGCTCCGGGGAATCTCCCGCTCCTCGAAGGTCTCGATGATGTCTCCGGAGTGAAGATCCTGAAAGTCCGAAAGGCCAACGCCGCACTCGAAGCCGGCCTGCACCTCGCGAACATCTTCCTTGAAACGGCGCAGCGAGGAGATGGAACCCTTCCAGATAATCACGCCATCGCGCAGGAAGCGAACCTTGGAGCCGCGTGTGATGGTACCGCTCTGCACGTAGCAGCCGGCGACCGCGCCGACGCGAGGAACGCGGAAGATCTCTCTCACCTCGGCCTCGCCCGTAACCACCTCTTCGTACTCGGGCTCCAGGATGCCGACCATGGCGGCCTCGATGTCCTCGAGCATCTTGTAGATGATCTCGTAGGTGCGGATCTCCACGTGCTGAGCCTCGGCGGCTTCGCGCGCACGCCGGTCCGGCCGCACGTTGAAGCCGATGATCAGCGCTTTGGAGGCGGCGCCCAGCGAAACGTCGTATTCGGTGATGCCACCCACCGCGCGGTGGATGATGGAGAGCTTCACCTCGGGGCGCTCCAGCTTGCGCAGACTCTCGGTCACCGCTTCCAGGGAGCCCTGGACGTCGGCCTTTACAATGACATTGAGTGTCGCGACCTCGCCACGCTTGATCTGCTCGAAGATGTCCTCGAGCTTCGCCCCTGGGGCGGCACCCGCCTGAGCGCTCAGTCCGGCAAGCCGGATGCGCTGCTCGCGCAGGCCGCCGATCTGGCGTGCTACGGAAAGATCGGCCACTTCGCGGAACTCGTCGCCGGCGCTGGGAACCTCGGAGAAGCCCAGTACCTGCACCGGGGTCGATGGTTCCGCGCTGGTCACATTCTTGCCTGCCTCGTCGATCAGCGCCTTGACGCGACCGAAGGCGGGCCCGGCAATGAGAATCGAACCGACCCTGAGAGTGCCCCTCTGAACCAGAACCGTGGCCACAGGGCCACGGCCCGGGTCAAGGTTCGCCTCGAGCACGACACCCTTGGCATGGCCATGGCGAGTCGACTTGAGTTCCATAATGTCGGCCAGGATGGCCAGGTGTTCCAACAGGTCGTCAACACCGAGGTTCTGAAGAGCAGAGACCTGGACCATGATGGTGTCGCCACCCCAGGCTTCGGGAACCAGGCCAAGCTCGGAAAGCTGCTGCATAACCCGGTTGGGATCCGCGTCCGGACGGTCGATCTTGTTGATCGCCACCACGATCGGCGCACCCGCCGCCTTGGCGTGGTTGACGGCCTCGATCGTCTGGGGCATGACACCGTCATCAGCAGCCACCACGAGAACCACGATGTCGGTCACCTGGGCCCCACGCGCGCGCATGGCTGTGAAGGCCTCGTGACCGGGAGTGTCGATGAAGGTCACAAAGCGGTCCCCCACCGCCGCACGGTAGGCGCCGATGTGCTGGGTGATCCCGCCCGCCTCCTTGGCGACGACGTTGGTCTCGCGGATGCGGTCGAGAAGCTTGGTCTTGCCGTGGTCGACATGGCCCATGACGGTCACGACCGGAGCGCGCGGCTCCATGTCCTCCTCGTCGACCTTGTCGTCATCGGCGAAATGCTTGGCGTAGAGTTCCGCCTCCTGCTGTTGGCCGGGATCAACCAGCTTGACCTTTGCCCCCAACTCAGCGGCGAAAAGCTCGATCGCCTCGTCGGAAAGCGTCTGGGTGGCGGTGACGGGCTCGCCCTGAAGGAGCAGGAAGCGCACGATGTCACCTGCCGAGCGGTTCAGCTTGGGGCCGACCTCCTGGGCGGAGGATCCACGCTCGATGATCACCTCGTAGTCGGGCACCGGCGCATTGGAAGGTACGTAGGAGGTGACTTGCGTCGGCTCCAGCTCTTCCATGTTCTTGCGCGAACGCCTCTTGGCGGGGCGCTGTGGCGAACGGCCACGGCCTCCACCGGGGGCGCCTCTGCCGGCAAAACCTCCAGCGGGAGGAACAGGGGCACGGCCACCGGTGCCGGCACCCGCACCGGCACCGCGGGCGCCAAAGGGCGCACCACTGCGTGGTCCCCCGGTCCCGGGTGCTCCACCTTGGCCCCCACCGCGCGGCGCAAAGCCTCCCTGGCGGGGCGCATAGCCACCTTGGCCGGGGGCGCCTCCTTGCCGGGGCGCGTAACCCTGGCCGGGCTGACGGTCACCAAAACCGCCCTGGCGGGGCTGACGGTCACCAAAACCGGGTCTCCCCGGTCGATCCGACGAAGGGGCTCCTCCCTGGCGGGGCGCATAACCCTGACCGCCCTGGCGGGGCTGACGGTCACCAAAACCGCCCTGACCGCCCTGGCGATCGCCGTAACCGCCCTGGCGGGGCTGACGGTCACCAAAACCGCCCTGGCGTGGCGCATAGCCGGGACGTCCACCCGCCGTAGGCCGGCCACCCTGCACACGCGGGTTGGTCATACCGGGGGGTGGCGGGATCGGCTTGCCTGAAAGAGACAAGGGGACTCGCGGACGATTGGGGGCGCCTCCCTGGCCACGCTTGAGAGCCTCCTCGTCGAGGCTGGGGGCACTCTCGGCCGCGGGCGCTTGACGCGGTGGCTCTGCCCCCGGTTCGGGAGCGGTCGGCCTGGCCGCGTGGGTTTCGGAGGAACGGACAACTCTGGGCGCGGCCTGCCGGACAGGAGCAGCAGCGGGACCTCCCTCGGAGGGGCGGCGCTCTCCACCTGTGGCGGCCGGGCGGCCATCGGTACTGGGCGCAGGAGCGGGACGCCTCTCAGCTGCGGGGGCAGCAGGACGCTCGGCTGGGCGGGGTTGGGGCTCCGGCGTGCGCTCCAACGGGGTGACCTCCGTAGCGGGTGCCTCGGCCTTGGGGGCGGGCGCCTCGTCGGCGTGTCCGTGCCCGCGCCCATCGGCGGGCTCGTATTTGCCGATGCCGTCGCGCGCTATCTTGCGCCGGACGCGATCCGCCTGGGCATCCTCGATGCTGGACGAGTGGCTCTTGATGCCAATACCCATGTCGTTGCACAGATCGACTGCGCCCTTGTTCGACAACCCCAGCTCTTTGGCGAGTTCATAAACTCGAATCCGCTTTGCCAACTGCTACTTCTGCCCTCTCAAAAACACGGTTCTATGACCGACAAAATGCCGCCGCGCACACTTCCAGCCGCCTATTGGCGATCCTGCGGAGTTTGCGGGCGGGAATCCGCATCTAACATCCTACATGGTTTGCTGTTCAGCCCAAGTTCCAGGATCCCTCGACGGAAGCTGAACCATCTCCGGCGCCACCTTTCGCCCGCGGAATGACACCGCCTTGGCTATGGCCGCAGCATCCAGGCATTCCCGGGGGGCGCGATGCACCCAGTAACCCCGCCCGTTGCGCACCGATGGACTCAGCACCGGGCCGTCAAAGCGCAGACGCACCATCTCCGCCGGAGCCGCACGGCCCCGGCATACGACGCAGGTTCTGACCGAACCGCCCCCGGCAAGGCGGCGGCTCAGGCCTCGCCCTCCTCCTCGGCTACTTCAGCTACTTCGGCCACTTCAGCTACTTCGGCTTCCTCGGCTTCGGGGACGACGCCCTCTGCTGGCTGGTTGGCGACTTCGCTTTCGTAGGCGAGCTCCTCCTCGGACCGGATGTCGATCCGCCATCCGGTCAGACGCGCGGCCAGCTTGGCATTGAGGCCCTCCTTGCCAATGGCAAGGGGCTGCTCCTGGTAGTCGACGACGACGAGTGCGGTGCCGGTATCCTCGTCGAGCACCACATCCCGCACGTGGGCGGGCTGCAGGGCTCGGGCGACGAACTCAGAAGGATCCTCCGAGAACTCGATGATGTCGATCCGCTCGCCCTTGAGTTCCGCCATCACCATGCGCACGCGCGCACCGCGCGGACCGACGCAAGCGCCAACCGGATCCACGTTCGGGTCATTTGAGGCGACCGCGATCTTGGAACGGATACCCGGCTCACGGGCAATCGCCTTGATCTCGACCACACCCGAGGCGATCTCGGGCACCTCCAACTCGAAGAGCTTCTTCATGAGGCCCGGGTGCGCCCGCGACACCACGATCTGCGGTCCCTTGTTGGTGCGCCGGACCTCGACGATGTAGGCCTTTACCCGCGCCCCATTCCCGTAACGCTCGTTGGGCAGTTGCTCCTGCGGGGGCAGCAGCGCCTCCACCCTTCCCAGGTTGAGCAAGGTGAAGCGGGCATCCGCCTGCTGGACGATACCTGTCACCACATCACCCTCGCGGCCTGCGTACTCCTCGTACTTCAAGTCGCGCTCGGCATCACGAATCCGCTGGAACATCACCTGCTTGGCCGTCTGGGCAGCGATGCGGCCGAAGTCGGTAGGGGTGTCGTCCCACTCCCGGACGACATTGCCGTCCTCGTCGAGTTCCTGAGCCCAAACCTGGATCTCACCCGATTCAGGGTCGATGGTTACCTCGGCCTCCTCCGCAGAGTCCGGGCGGCGCTTGTAGGCGGCAAGAAGCGCATTGGCAAGCGATTCGAGCAGGGTGTCAACCGAGACCCCCTTCTCCCTCGCAATCGCTTGCAAGGGCTCCATAAAATCTCCACCGAGCCTTGCCACTTTGATCGACCACCTTCCACTTGCGCTGCACTATCCAGGCTACAACACTACTTTTTGGCGCTGCCCTTGGCCCCAAGGCTCTTTTTGGGCTGCGCAGGCCACTCAAAAACGGTCCGTGCGCG
Source organism: Actinomycetes bacterium (assembly GCA_021850605.1). Taxonomy (GTDB): domain Bacteria; phylum Actinomycetota; class Acidimicrobiia; order Acidimicrobiales; family Acidimicrobiaceae; genus Acidithrix. The sequence continues at coordinate 4,341 of JAJZLQ010000006.1, read as the reverse complement.
CTCGATTTCGTCGAACGTCACCGACCTCTTGCCGCCGGAATCCAGCTCTACCTCGACGCCATTGTCATCTACTGCTTCAATCCGCCCGTGCAGTCGGCGCTCCCCGTCGACCTCCGCCTTGAGTTTGACAGCAACCTTGTATCCGACGAAGCGCCGGAAGTGGGCGCGGGTGCGCAACAGCCTCTCGATACCGGGAGTGGAAACCTCGAGCAGGTAGCTTCGCGGGTAGGCGGCATCCACTTCAGCAACGCCATCCAGAGCGGCGGAGATGACCGGGGTCAACTCGTCCAGAAGCGCCGAGTCAAGCGGGCCGGAGGGATCATCGAGGGTAACCCGGATTGCATCCCCGGTGCACTCGACGTCAAGCACCTCAAGCGCCTTCTCCTCGGCCATCGGGGCAAAGAGGGAGAAGAGCTGTTCGGCCAATTCCGCTCGGGCCCGGCTGGTCTGTGCCATGACTCTTCCCTCCTCTCCTCCGCAGGGATAAAGCCCTGTAGACGCACAAGCGTGGGCTCACGGCCCACGCTTGGAAACACTTGCCCCGCTAGCTTAGTCGGACCTTGCCAGCCGTCGTGAGGGGCAACCGGCCCCAATTCAAAGCTCTGCGAAGAGCTCCGCCACCAGGGATATTGTGGCTGATTGCGCATCCTCCACCGTCACTTCGCGGCGGATGCGGTCCTTACGGCGCTTTAGCTCGACCACCCCGGAAGCGATCCCCTTTGGTCCGATCAGCAGCTGCACCGGGACGCCGATGAGGTCTGCGTCATTCAGCTTCACACCCGGGGCAAGGTCGCGGTCGTCGAAGAGCACCTCGATTCCCGCTGCTCCAAGGGAGCTGTAAAGCTCCTCGGCCACCCTGGCCACCTCGGGATCCCGCCGATGCGATATCGCCACCAGGTGGACCTGAAACGGGGCCACCGATATAGGCCAGTTGAGCCCTTGGTCGTCGCTCGTGACCTCCGCGACCACCGCCGGCAGCCGTGACACGCCGATTCCGTAGCAGCCCATGAAGTACATGGCCTCGCTACCGTCCTCCGCGGAGAACCTGGCCGACGGTATCTTCTCGGGATAGGTGAGCCCTAGCTGGAAGGTGTGGCCCGCTTCGACCGATCGCACCAGGCTGAGGGGCTCGCCGCATTGCGGGCAAGCATCCCCATCCTCCACCACCACCAGGTCCCCGAATTCATCCACTTCGAAATCCCGCCCGATCAGCGCATTTATCACATGCGTGTCGGGGCGGTTGGCGCCTGTCGTCCACCCACGCGCGACCTTGATGGAACGATCCGCAAAGACTTTCAGCTTGCGGGCCTGCATCCCCATTGGCGCAACGTATCCGCGATAAAGAAACGGATGCCCGGCGAAGGCGTCACCATCGAGGGGGCTGTAACCATGGGGCAGGCGCACCTGGCGATCCCCTGGGACCAGGAAGAGGGCCAGGCGTCCCTGGTCATCGCTGGCCACAAAGGTCTTCAGCATGTCCGCCGAGGTCATCGGATATCCGGCTTTGGAGATCATCGCCACGGCGGAGTCGATGGTTGTGGCGCCCGGGGTGGAGATCTCCGTCATCTCCGGAACGGCCACGGAGCCCTCCGCCTCCGGTGCGGCGCGCCTCGCCGCCTCGATATTGGCCTTGTAGCCGCAGCTGGCACAAAGGGCGAAGTGGTCCTCTCCAATGGCGGCAGGGACCATGAATTCGTGGTTTACGTCGCCGCCAATGCTGCCGGCATCGGCCTCCACGGGATAGTAGGTGACTCCCAACCTGTCGAAGGCGCGACAGTAGGCGTCGAAGATGGCCCTGTATGAGGCCCGCATGCCCTCCTGGTCCGCATCGAAGGAGTAAGCGTCGGCCATGATGAACTCGCGCGTCCTTAGCAATCCGAAGCGCGGGCGCGCCTCGGCCCGGAACTTGGTCTGGATCTGGTAGACCGTGGCAGGCAGATCCCGGTAGGAGGCGATGTCCTGGGCGACGGTGGCGATCACCGCCTCTTCGTGAGTGGGGCCGAGCACGAAGTCCGCTCCTCGCACTTCCAGGCGCATCAACACGTCGTCCATCGTCTTGGTCCGACCGGTCTCCTCCCACAGCTCGATTGGCTGCAGGGCAGGAAGCAGCAGCTCCTGCGCTCCTGCCGCGTCGAATTCCTCCCGGACAATGGACTCTATCTTGCGCAAAACCCTGAAGCCGAGCGGCAGATAGCTGTAAACCCCGGAGGAGATGCGGCGGATGTATCCGGCGCGCACCAGCAGCCGATGCGAGATGGCCTCGGCATCCGCAGGGGCCTCACGCAGGGTCTTTGCAACTAGGCGGGTCATTCGCATGCCTAAAGCGTACTTGCCCACCCATGTGCTCCTCGCCCTGCTCAGCCCTGGGTTTCGCCCTCCTCGCCCACCCGGCGGCGAATCCTTGCGATCTTCTCCTCGGACTTATTCGCGTCGATTCCTCGCAGCTGGAAGAGCGCACTGCGGTCCGCGTCGGCCTCGGACTGTGCGCCCGGGTCCGCGGCCGCCAGGCGCGCCTCCACGCCTTCTGCCGCCAGGCGCTGGGCCTCGGCCACCAGCTCCTCGACCATTCGTTCCTCGGGGACCACGCGCACGATCTTGCCCTTGATGAAAAGGTGCCCCTTGTGCCTTCCTGCGGCAATTCCCAGGTCGGCCTCACGGGCTTCTCCCGGACCGTTGACAACGCAGCCCATCACTGCCACCTGCAGGGGCAGGTGAAGCCGCTCCAGAGCCTCCTGGGCCTCCCCGGCAACCTTGATGACGTCGATCTCTGCCCGCCCACAGCTGGGGCAGGCGATCAGATCCAGGCCACGGCGCTCGCGCAAGCCCAAGGCCTCCAGAAGCGTGCGCCCGGCTTTGACCTCCTCCACCGGATCAGCGGTGAGCGAATAGCGAATCGTGTCGCCGATGCCTTCGGCAAGCAAGGTGGCGATCCCTGCGGTTGCCTTGATCAGCCCGGCCGGCGGCGGCCCCGCCTCGGTGACTCCGAGATGCAGCGGATGGTCGACCGCCTCCGAAAGCATGCGATAGGCCTCGACCATAAGCGGCACGTTGGATGCCTTGACGGAGATCTTCACGTCCTCGAAATCGACCTCCCGAAAGAGCGCCAACTCGTTCATAGCCGACTCGACCAAAGCCTCCGGCGTCGCTCCGTTGTACTTCTTGTACAGGTCGGGGTGGAGCGAGCCGGCATTCACCCCGATGCGTATTGGGACCCCCCTGTCCTTGGCCTCCCGGGCGACCAGCTTGATCTCCTCGGGCTTGCGCAGGTTGCCGGGATTCAACCGCAGGCCGGCCACTCCGGCTTCCAGAGCCGCCAGGGCCATCTCAACGTGGAAATGAATGTCGGCGACGATGGGGAGTGGGGAACGCGGCACGATGCGCGCCAATCCCTCTGCCGCCTCCTCCTCGTTGCAGGTGCAGCGCACAATGTCACAGCCCGCTCCGGCAAGCTGGTAGATCTGTGCCAGAGTCGCCTCCGAATCGGCTGTCTTTGTGGTGGTCATGGACTGCACCGTGACGGGCGCCCCGCCCCCGACTGCCACCTTTCCCACATGAATCCGGCGAGTACGCCTGCGTGGTTCGGTGAAGGTGTTGGTCCTTGCCAATTTGCATCACTCCTCTTTGCGGGCAACCAGCCCGCAGATTCTTATCCGAAGGGGTTCGCCAACGGGTGCGTGAGGTCCAGGTACAGCGCGGTCACCCCGAGCAGGAGTATGACCATCAGCACCGCGTATGTAACGGGGATCAACTTGGCCATGTCAGCGTGGTACTGCCTCCCCTTGCGCGAGCGGATCCGCTCATAGGTGGCGATGAGCACATGGCCGCCGTCCAGCGGGAGCAGCGGAACCATGTTGAAGACTCCGATGAAAATGTTTATGGAGAACAGCAGCGTCAGGACGGCGCCCAGTCCCACATTTGCGGCCTGGCTGGCCAGGCGGACTATTCCCACCGGCGACTCGAACCGGGTTGCGGCACCGGCGCCGCTGGTGGTGCTCGCCGGGTGCTGCAGCGCGTGGACGTACTTGGAAATCCCGCTCGGGGAGAAGTGCTGAACCAGCGCCCCCACCGTTGCATAGGTGTACTCGCCGATCACCGAGAACGGCTTCCAGAGGCTGGAAAGTATGCCGGCTTTGGCGAGCGGCTCCCCCAGCTCGACCCCGATAAGCCCCTTGCCTGCGGCTGCCCCGGTAAGTGAATGATTGAGCGAGGAGGCCTTGGCCGGGACCACCTGAAGCTGCAGGTCTCGTCCGTTCCTCTGCACTCCCAGCTCCACGGGCTTGTCCGCGGATGCCTCAATCTTGGTAATCAGCGTATTTACGCTTCGCAGGCGTACTCCGTTGA
>JAJZLQ010000123.1 GCA_021850605.1 Actinomycetes bacterium | reverse complement strand
GTGCTTGTGGCCACGGTGGCCGTGGCCGGTGCGATGGCTCCGCTGGTTACGACGCGGCCGGCGCTCGGCGGCAGTTCGGACCTCTTTGCCCTGGTCTATTTGCTCCTTATCGGCTCGACTGTGCTCGCCCTTGCCGGATTGGACTCGGGCACGGCTTTTGGCGGAATGGGTGCGAGCCGCGCCGTTACCATCGGCGCTTTGGCGGAGCCGGCGCTGCTTGTGACCATATTGGCCCTGTCCTTCGGCGCTCACAGCTCGAACCTCCCCGCCATTGTTCAGGCAACCGTGCTCCATCCCGAGACGCTTGCCACGCCGCAGAGGCTCTTCGCCCTGGGTGCGCTGGTGGTGGTGATCGTGGCCGAAAGCGGGCGCCTGCCCGTGGACAATCCCGCCACTCACCTCGAGCTGACCATGATCCACGAGGCAATGATCCTCGAATACGCAGGACCGGATCTGGCCCTTGTCACCGTGGGCGAATCCATGCGGCTCGCGCTCCTTCTCGGGATTCTCGTGAACGTCGTGGCCCCTTGGGGGGTCGGCGCCGGCGACACCCTGCCCGCCATCGCACTCGGGCTTGCGGCCCTGGCCGCCAAGGTCGCGGTGGCCGGGGTGGCCTTGGCGATCTTCGAGGTCTTCACGGCCAAGATGCGCCTCTTGCGCTTGCCAGAGCTCCTGGCCGGAGCGTTCGTCCTCGGCGTTCTAGCGGTCGTGAGCGGATTGGTGGTCAGGTGACCGGATTCTCATACTCCAGCGCTTTGGAGATCGCCGTCTCGGTGGTTCTCCTCGCCGCCATCGTCACCCTCTGGCGGCGGTCCGTGCGCGCCATCGTGCGTTCCTTGGCTGTGCAGGGCGTTGCGCTCGCGGCGGTGGCGGCGGTCTTGGGGATCCACCTCCGTGACCCGGGCCTGCTGGTGGTGGCGGCGCTGGTGTTGGGAGCAAAGGCGGTGGTCATCCCCTACCTGCTGATACGCCTGGTTCGCATCGACCCGGGTTCCCGCGAGACCCAGCCACTGGTGAACGTGCCGGCCTCTTTGGTGGCTGCAGGTGCGCTTACCTTTCTGGCCTTTGTCGCGTCGCGATCCGTCACGGCCGTTGTCCCGTCCATCGCCGGGCGCCTCATTCCCGTGGGGCTCGCCTCCATGCTGGTCGGCTTTTTCGCTCTGTTCACCCGGCGCAAGGCGGTCTCGGAGATCGTGGGCCTAATGCTCGTAGACAATGGCGTTGCGCTGGTCGCCTTCCTGGCCACCTCGGGGGTCCCACTTCTCGTCGAGCTGGGCGCGAGCCTCGATGTGCTTCTGGGGGTGGTGGTGCTCCAGGTGCTGGCCATTCAGTTGCGCTCCCGCCTTGGCTCGTTTGATCTGGACCAGCTGAAGGAGCTGCACGACTGATGCTGGTACTGCTGCTCGCCATTCCCATCCTCTGCGCCGCTGCCTGCGCCGTATTTCCTTGGAGACGCGCCCTGGGCTGGCTGGGGACCGCCGCCGCAGCCGCGGTGCTGGTCCTGGGGGTTGCGGTGTCAGTCAGGGTCGTCAATCGGCCGGCCATGAGCGGCTTGGCCGGGATCCTCCGTGCCGACGCGCTCAGCGCTTTCATGGTCGTGGTCATCGGCGTCATCGCGTTGCTTGCGACGTGGCAGAGCGTGCGCTACCTGGACAACGAGATCGCCGAGGGGCGCAGCACGAGACGGCATGCCTCCCTGTACGCGCTTCTCGTCCAGGGTTTCCTGGCCATGATGCTGCTGGCTGTCCTCGCCGCCAACTTGGGAGTGCTGTGGATTGCGGTCGAGGCGACGACGGTTGTCACCACCTTCCTGGTGGGCCACCGGCGTACCAAGACCGCGCTGGAGGCGTCCTGGAAGTACATCGTGATCTGTTCGGTTGGCATCGCGCTGGCCTTCCTGGGCACGGTTCTCGTCTATTTGGCCGCTCTCCACGCCGGAGGCCATGGCCAGAACCCGCTGAACTGGACGACCCTGGTAAGGGAGTCGCACCGGCTCAATCCTGGGGTCATGCGGCTGGGCTTCTCGCTCGTTATCCTGGGCTATGGCACCAAGGTGGGTCTGGCGCCCATGCACAGCTGGCTCCCCGACGCCCATAGCCAGGCCCCGGCCCCGGTCTCCGCCCTCATGTCCGGCGTACTGCTCGCGGTGGCCTTCTACGCGGTACTGCGCTTCAAAGTGATCGCAGATGGAGCACTCGGGCCGGACTTCGCCCGCACGCTTCTGGTCGTGGTCGGCTTACTGTCGCTAGTGGTCGCAGCGTCGCTCCTACTGACCCAGCACGATTACAAGCGGATGCTCGCCTATTCGAGCATGGAGCACATGGGGCTGATCGCACTGGGAGCGGCCGCCGGCACTCCGCTTGCAATCGCCGCCGTGCTGCTTCACATCCTGGGACACGGCCTGGCCAAGGGGGTTCTCTTCCTGGCCTCGGGTGAGGTGCTCCTGACCGAAGGGACCAGCGAGATCGAGCGCGTCCCCGCACTTCTGTCCCGGCGCCCGGTACTCGGGGGCATCTTCGGCTTCGGGCTGCTCGCCTTGCTGGGGTTCCCACCTTTCAGCCTGTTTGTGACCGAGCTGAACATGGCACGGGCGGAGTTCCAGGTGGGGCTGGGATGGGCGGCGGCGCTTTCCATCCTTTGCGTTGCGGTCATCTTCGCCGCTCTCATGTCCCACGGCCGGCGCCTACTGCTCGGCCGGGGTGGGGAGGAACAGCGCCAACCCACTGCGCGACTTGTGGCTATACCGCTTATCGGCGCGCTGGCCGGGTGCGCCTTTATCGGCATCTCGGCCTGGCCACTTGCCACGCTGCTGAGCGCGGCGGCAAGGATCGTGGCGTTATGAGCGCCCCAAGCTCCTCCTGGCCGTGGATGGATGGGCGGCCGCCGGTTCGGCAATCGATCGAGCTTGCGCCCGGGGAGTTGCGTGACGCGGCCGAGTCGCTCTTCTCCCTCGGGTATCGCCTGGCCCTGGCCTGTGCTGTGGACGGACCGCCTGCATTTCGAGCGGTATACCTGTTTACTGCGGGAGCGCCGGACCGTCGGGTAGAGCTGCTGGTACGCCTCAGGCCCGAGCGGCCTGAGGTCCCCTCGCTCGCGGCACTCTCGTTCCCGGCCAGTCGCTTCGAGCGCGAGATGAAAGACCTTTTCGGTGTCGAACTGCTGGGCCATCCGCTCCCGCGGCGCCTGGTCCTGCATCAGCACTGGCCGGAGGGCTGGTATCCCATGCGCAATGACGCCGGACCAACTCCGGAAATGGTGGACGAGGCGGCTCCGTACCCCTTTGTCCAGGTGCAGGGTCCGGGCGTATACGAAATTCCGGTCGGCCCGGTCCATGCCGGGTTGATCGAGCCGGGTCACTTCCGATTTTCGGTGGTGGGCGAGACGATCTTGAAGATGAAGGCACGGCTCTGGTTCCTCCACAGAGGGGTGGAGAAGCTCTTCGAAGGACGCGATGTCCACGCGGCTCTCGAGCTCGCCGAGCGGATCTCGGGAGACACGGCGGTCGGGCACGGACTGGCATACTGCCTTGCCGTCGAGGAGGCGAGTGGCACCGAGGTGCCAGCTCGGGCCGCCGAGCTGCGTATGATTCTTCTCGAACTCGAGCGCATCTACAACCACGTGGCGGACGTGGGGGCGATGTGCAACGACGTAGGATTCGGGATTGTGCACGCCAGGGCCCAAACGCTGCGGGAGGGGCTCTTGCGCCTGAACGCGACCGTCACCGGGCATCGGCTGCTGCGTGGAGGCGTGCGCCTTGCGGGTGCGCGAGTCGCGAAGCTTCCAACACCTCGGGAGCTCGAGAGCATTGGTGCTCAATTCCATGAACTGGTTGACCTTGCTCTTGGCCAAGGGATAGTCATGGACCGCTTCACCGGCACCGGAGCGTTGTCTTCCGCTGATGCCCAAGCCATCGGAGTCCTCGGGGTGGTCGCCCGCGCGTCCGGCTCGTCCTTCGACGCCCGGGCTGCCCACCCTCTCGCCGCCGTTACACCGGAATTCACCCCGGCTGCTGCGGCGACGGGCGACGTGCTCGGGCGCTTCCAGATCCGCGTGAGCGAGTTTGACCAATCCTTGCGGTTGCTGGCTGACCTGTGCGATCGCCCTGGCCCTCTTCAGGTCGAAGGAGATCTCAATCCGGTGGGCGGCTCCGGTTCGGGTCTGGCCGAGGGTTGGCGTGGCACCATTGCCCATCGTGCCGAGCTGGACGCAGAGGGCCGGCTGACGAGAATGAAGGTCGTGGATCCCTCCTTCTTCAATTGGCCGGCGCTGTCCATTGCACTGGAGGACACCATCGTGCCCGACTTTCCGCTGGTGAACAAGAGCTTCAACCTGTCATATGCGGGCAACGATCTGTGAGGGGAGATAGGATGCCGGCGCCGATCTATCAAGTTAAGGCGGAACTCTTCAAGACGCTTGGCCACCCGGCCCGCGTGCGTATTCTCGAGGTCTTGCGCGATGGAGAGCGGACGGTGAACGACCTCGTCCCCGAGGTCGGGATCGAGGCCTCGCATCTCTCCCAGCAGCTCGGGGTGCTGCGGCGTGCCGGGCTGGTCCACGGGCGCAAGGAGGGGACCAGTGTCTGGTATTCGGTCGCCGATTCGGCGATCTTCGACCTCCTTGACGTCGCACGCCGCATTCTTACCACCTCCTTGAGCGAGACTCGCGCACTCTTGGCGGAACTGGAGGCTTCGGAGCCCGACGGCATGCAGGCCGGATCCGACCGCTGAATCCGGAACCCGTCGAGCCCGGCGGGACACCCTTCCAATCGGTGTGATCGCCAAGCGACGGGCATCAGCGCGTTTTCGCTGATGCCCGGACGCCCGATTGCCGCCCGGTCTGCCGGGTCACTGTCTGTGCGCCACCTCCGCTGGAACGTGGTGTTGTTTCCGCCTGAGTGCGTGCCGCTGGTTCCACGCCGGCGTGGCGCCGGTGCCTGCCCACCAGTTGGCGACGGCGACGATCCTCGTCGAGGAGCCGCCGGCTGTTCGGGCCGGTGCGGTGCTCTACACCAGGGTGTCAGCGGGCGATCAGCGCGCCGATGCGGACCGCGACGTGGCCAGGCTCAAGATGCAAGCGACAGCCGATGGACCGGCTCCGACGAAGCTCGTGGCCTAGGTCGGCTCCGGACTGGGCGGCCACCGCACAAAGTTGCTCGGGCTGCTAGGCGATCCATGAGTCGGCAGCATCGCGGTGCAGCACTGGGACTCAACGGCGTGGCAAACCTGGCCTCGCTCGTGGAGTCCTCAACAAGCATCCGTACCACCAGCGTGCAGCGAGCCCGGCGACGGGGCATGTGCGCTCGGACCTCATCAGAGGGTGACGAAGGAGCTACCGCACCTTTCTCCACCGGGTGGCCCGAACCAGCCCCAGTTGCCGGTCTGCCGAGCCGCCAAGTACCAGGCAACCAGAGCCAAGGACGGGGTAAGCACGTCCAGAGGTACGATCCAGAGCAACGGCGCCACGCAATCTCGAGGCCGCTGGGAAATGGCACGAGCCGCGCGGCTGCGTGGCAATTTTCCCGCCTTGGGGGCGGGCCGCTATTCCGCCGGCGCGACGAGCCGCTGATCCGCGGCGGGCGGGTGGCGCAATCCGTCACGCTGCGCTGCGGCACCGGCCAGTACCACCAGCAGAACACCGGCCACTTCGACGAGCGTCGGCTGCTGGTGCAGCACGATCAGGCCGAGGATCGTGCCGAAAGCGGGCTCCAGGGCCATCAGCGTTCCGAAGGCGTTGTGCGTCATGTGGCGCAGTGCGTGCATCTCGAGCGCGTAGGGCAGTACGGGAAAGAGAACCGCTAGCCCCACCGCCGTAGCCAGAACGTTCAGCTCGATGTGCCCGGCCGCCTCGGGTATGCCGATGACCGCCGACGCCACCGCGGCTATGGGCATCGTCAGCGAGAGCCCCGCAACGCCATCGAAACGATCCCCGATGCTCTGGGTGAAAAGGACGTAGGCACCCCATCCGACGCCCGCGAAGGCTGCAAACCCGATGCCTGGCAAGTTCATCCTCCCCTGCCAGGGCTGGGTCAGAGCCACCACCCCGACAAGCGCCAGCGCCGGCCATGCGAGCGCCTTTTTTCCCTGGCCGCGCACGGCGGCGACGGTCATCGGTCCGAGGAACTCGATGGCGACGGTGGTGCCAAGCGGTATTCGCGCGATCGCCGCCATGAACGCCGCAGTTGCCAGGCCGTTCATTATTCCCAGGGCAAGTAGCGGGGCAAGGTCGCCCTTACGCACGCTGCGCAGCGGTGGCCTGCTCCAGGCGACGAAGATCAGGGCGCCTGCGGTGATCCGAAGCCACGCGGTTCCGGCCGGGCCAACGGTCGCGATGAGATGCACGGAAAGGGCGGAGCCGAGTTGCACGGAGAACATCGACGCCAGCGCCATCCCCCAGGGTGGAACTCGGGCCGGCCCAGCCCTGCTGGTCATTCCTGGTTCCGGAATTCTCTCCAGTCGCCTATCTCCGCCAGGCGGCGCCTCTGCTGGCGCGCCGCGCCGACATCGAGACCGCTGCCGCGCTCCTCGAGATGGCCGATGACGCGCTCGCGGTGTTCCGCGGGATTGTGATCGTCGTACTTGAACTTGGCATCCACGGCGATTATCTCCAGCCTGGCGCCACGGATCCCGGCGAGCATCTTCCCGTAGGGCTCCGAGTCCACGCCCAACTCGGCGTGGCCGCCTTCTGGCTGGAAGGCACCGAGCTGGGCCGCAAGGATCTCCACCTTGCCCTGCGGGTCATCCACCACGGTCGGCCTACAGGTGAACTGCACGGCGGCGTAGTAGCTAGTGGGCACGCCATCCTCGTCCGGGCCACCCGCCTTTGCCCGCCAGTAGCTGGGGATGTAGGCGTAGTCGCCGAATATGGCCAGGCGAACCTCGGCCGCGGCCTCCAGATGTGGCCAGACCGGATTCGCATTGGCCAGGTGGAGGAGAAGCTCTTCCCCCGCGAACGTGAAGTGCGTGGGCACAAGGACAGGGGCAGAAGCAGGGTCGAGGTTGTTCACGGCAAGGACACCGAAGTGGCCGGATACGGCAAGCCACTCCTGCCACTCCCTCTCGCCGAGTGTGGCGTCCCATGGGCGGATGAGCATGTCAGTCTCCTTGCTCTTTTGGATTGGCGATGATCCTGCGGGCGACTCTCACTTGGGGGCCGAGCACGCTGACATGCCTGATCAGGTCGTCGGCTGCCTCCCCCAGCGCATCGTCGGACATCGGCCCGAGCGCGTCGATCACGAAGAAGGCTGCGCTGGTGTCCTCGCGGAGCCGCGTGCGGTAGGCCTGGCGCCAGTTCCAGCGCCGGCAAGTGACACCGGCCTGGTCGCGCCAGACGACCTCTCCCGGGTCCGGGTGCTCGACGACCACCTCGCCGCCGGTCACGGTGTCGAAGCTCTCATCCCCGGTGGCACGGACCAGCCGCGGCGCGCCGGCGTATCCGCTCAGGTCCTCCCCGCCCACCGGAACCTGGTGCAGGAGCGAAATCGCGTTGTAGATGTCGGTCAGCGGGTTCACCCGAGGCAGTCCGGATTCGCAGCGGCGCAAGAGGGCCTCCAGCGAGTTTCGCGTCCGCTGTGGCTTGGCGCCGAAAGCGCGGTAGGCATCCCGCCAGGCGGCTACGTGGGGAATCTCCTCCGGGGTGCTGTCACGCAAGGCTTCTCGTGCGGCGGCCTCGGCGGCCTTCAGGAGCGCTTCGCTCTTGTCGTCACCCGCTCCGGGCACTATGCCCTCGGCCGCAATCAGCATTGCGCGATAATCTCCGCGCAGCTCGAAAACTTCGGGAGCCACATGGCCGCCCTCAAGGAACGCGCCGAGCTGCTCATGGCCAAGCATGGGATTCCTCCGTCCTTGGTGCTGCTCCGACGCCCGGCTCGAAGACGCACAGCGAGAACCAGGCTCGCGCGGCGCCCCCGTTGACGTAGGAATGGTCCTCGTCGCCTGGGAAGGAGACCGCATCCCCTGCCTCCAGTTCGTGGGTTTCACTCCCAACCGTGACCGACATGGCGCCCTCATGTAGCTGTATCAGCTCCATGGTTCCAGGCGTATGCGCCTCGCTTTCGTGGCTGTCGCCCGGTTCGAGCGTCCACTCCCATAGCTCGACGACGTTCGGGGGCCGGGTGCCGGCGACGAAGACTCCACGGCCACCGCAGCCGCCTTTCCATAGAACCGCACCGTGACCCTGGCGCGTCACCTTTACCGGCTTGGGCTGAGGAGGTTCAACGAGGGCAGGAAGCCCCACGCCAAGGGCGTCGCTTATGCGGAGCAGGATGCCCACGCTCGGATTGGTGACGCCCTGTTCGACATTGACGATTCCGCGCCGGCTGACGCCTGCGGCGTCCGCCAGCTGATCCAGCGTCCAGCCCTTGGACTGCCGCTCGTTCTTGACGCGTGCACCGATTGCGGACGCGAGGGAGGCCGTGATCTCATCCATTAGTGCACTATCTTACCCTATGAGTGCACTTCACCTCCGTCGATCAGGCCTCGAAATGCCGGCAGCTCCCCCGCGGGCCGAGGGGACCAAAAGAGGCGATTGGGCCCGCCTTGGCCGGCTTCGCTGGAAGCCGGCCAAGGATGTGCGCGCCGCGGTGGCCGCGCAACGAACAACCCGAGGCGCCTAGGCGAAAACAGCGGTCAGCGGATTTCGGCCGGCCGTCGAGCGCGGATGATCGCCGAGGCCGCATGGGAGTGGACCTTATGCGTTTCCCTAATCTCGATGTCGATGAATCCAGCCCCTTCGAGGAGCTCCGCATACTCCTCGCGCGTCAGCGCCCCCGCAATACAGCCGGTCCATTGTTCCATGTCGAGCCGCGTCGCCTCGTCCATGTCCGGATCCGCGACGACATCGCTGACGGCGAAGGTCCCGCCCGGACGCAGCACTCGCAGGGCCTCACCGATAACAGCGCGCTTGTCGGTGGACAGGTTGATCACGCAGTTCGAAATCACAACGTCCACCACGGAGTCCTGCAGCGGGATCCGCTCGATCTGGCCCTTGAGAAACTCGACATTGTCGATGCCGGCCTCCGCCGCGTTGCGCCGTGCCAGCTCCAGCATCTCGTCGGTCATATCGAGTCCGTACGCCTTGCCCGTCGGGGCGACGCGCCGGGCGGAAAGTATCACGTCGATCCCTCCGCCGGAACCCAGGTCCAGCACGACTTGCCCGGGCTGGAGCTCTGCAACGGCCGTTGGATTGCCACATCCGAGCGAGGCGGCCGCGGCCGCTCCCGGCACGGCGCCCAGCTCGTCGGAGCCGTAAAGCCCGGACCCGAACGAGCCGCGCTCATCGGGGCCGCAACACGAGCCTCCTTCACCAACAGCAACCGCGAGGTCGGCATACCGCCGACGCACCGACTCTCTGATTTCGGGATCCCCCACCTCTGCCTCCACGATGGACTGCAACCTTATATCGACAGTTATCAATACAATATGCCGGACCGGAACGCGCTTTGCAACCGTTCTTAAACACTGCTCGATAGCGAGTATCGCTCAGTGGGTGGCCTGAGGGGTCCTGGGCCACCTCGCGTGCTTCGCTTCCAGTAGGCACTGCGGTCTTACCACCACCGCTCCTCGGGTGCCTCGTGGTCCCGTGCGGTGGTTGCCGCCTGCCCCACTGAGGAAAGCGTCAGGGGCACGTCGGTGTGGTTGGCCCCTTCACCGCACGCTCGACGTTGCGGGTGGCACGCATGCCCCCCTCGATGGCACCTTCGATGTGCCCGGCGAAGGCCGGAGCGGTCTCGCTCGAAGCCCAGTGAAGGCGGTCCAGGAAGGGAACCTGGAACCCGGGATGGCCGTATGTATCGGTCGAGGCCTTCGCCGATGGCGACTTGGGAGTGGTGGCACGCTCCCGGCTCCAATCGGCCACATGCAGTCCTTTCGGATCCGAGGCATTGTGGCCGAACAACCTGACGAGCTCGGCTACGAAGGTCTCGCCGATCTGCTCGATCTCCTGTCCGACGAACCTGCCCGCATCGGCGAAGCCGAAGAGGCCGGCCGGGCTTCCATCCGGGCCGCTGTGATCGTGGATCTCCCGGAACGGGCCCCGGTAGCTGAACGCCGATCCGGCAAGGCCATCCTTGCGCCAGAACGGCTCATCGTAGGTGGCCACCGCCTTTACCGTGTTTCCCATCCAGACCAGGGTGCGGGTGCAGATGTCCGCCAGGGCATCCGGAAGGGCGGGCCAGAATGAGATCGATTCGGCTGCAAGGGAGGGCGGAATCGCGACTATCACCTGGCCGGCGTACGCGACGCCGCTTGCGGCCTCCACCTCCACGCCACCATCGCCGACGCGTACCTTTTTCACCGGATTGCCGAGCGATAACACGCCGATCGGGAGTTCGTCGGCGAGGCGGTTCGCCAACGACTGCGCCCCCCAGGTGAAACGGGAGGCGGGGACGTCGATCGGGTTCCCCTCGACGCGCTGTGGACCGGACATGTACGGCTCAAGTAGCGCGTCGCCTTCGGTGGCCTGGGGAAAGATCGCCAAGCCAAGATCGCGGGCCACCGATTCGACCAGCACCTCGTTGGGCCAGAACCAGGTTGCGCCGAGGTCGATTCCGTTTCGACGGGCCTCGATGCTGTGCAGGCGGCCGCCTACTCTCTCGCGGGCATCGAAGCAGCGGACGGACAAGCCCGCCCGCGCCAGCGAGCGGGCCGCTATTAGCCCCGAGACGCCCGCTCCGATGACGATGACGTCCAGGCTGCGACGATCGGTCACCGTTGGCCGGTCACGTCGAGAACTATGCGGAATGCCACGTTTCCGGCTTCGATGCGGGCCAGGGCCTCGTTGGCCGCCTCGAGGGGTTCTAGCCGCGTGCCCGGGTCCGTGGAAACCATGGCTACGGCCGTGGCGGGAGCCCGGCGCGGATGTTGTGAAGACCCGGCTGGGGAATCCGCAGCGGGCATGCAGTTCTCCTCGTAGTTCAGTGTGGACTCAACTTGGGTTTCAACCTGCGACTAACCCACGCAACCGAGTTGCCATATCCGGCCCACCTCCGCGGCGGATATCGGGCGGCCCTTCCCCCCGGGCGCGGGGAAGGGCCGCCGCAGGCGGTTGCGGTGTCCCCTTGGGGGTCCTTTTGTGGCCGCCCGCCGGAGGGCTAGAAGCTGAGCACCGTGTATCCGAGGTGATGGAACTCCTCGACCTCGGCGCCTGCGGCGAGCAGCTCCAGCTGGCGGGCTGCGATCGCCTCTTGGACCCCGTACTGCTCGACATTTGCACGGCAGGCCTTCGGGAGCACGCCGGCATTCGCCAGGGCCTTGATCTGATCGTCGACGGCCCCACTGGCGGCGAGGTACACCCCGCGGCCGAAGAAGAGGACCCGCACATCATCGTCGCGGTTCTCTTTGAGGCGCTGGGCCATTACCAATCCCGGGATCGCCCGCGCAGGGTCGTCACTGATAATCAGGAAGGCTATCTTTGCTTGGCTCACTTAAGGCTCCTGGGTTGGGGATCGTTCTTCTGTATCCAAACTAACCCGAGTACGAATCTGGCTGGCTGACGCCTGGATGAGAGGGGGACACGGCGCGGGTTCACGATAGCGCTGCGGCGGGGCCGTCCAGTCGGCCGTTGCCAAGTGGTTGATACTCGGGAGGCCTTGGTACACGGGCCGCATTGGCGTCCTCAGGCGCGGGGTCCCGGAGCGAGCACGGCTTTGGCGGCCCGGGCAAGGATATCGCGCTGGCGTTCTTCAGGAAGACCGACGTTGTGGAAGAGGCTGGACTGGATCGCGCTGATTGCC
>JAJZLQ010000040.1 GCA_021850605.1 Actinomycetes bacterium | reverse complement strand
GAACTCCGCAGTGCGCTCGTTTAGTTTTGCCAGTGCGTCCGGAACCGAGAACGAGACGTTCTGGCCCGAGGTGTTCACGTAGACGCGCGTCACCCTGAACTTGTATCGGTCGGTCGCGAGCTTGGTAATGAAGTCCGACTCGGCCGCGGAGCCCCGTGACGTAACCAGAGCGATTCTCAATGGAACCAACGGCACTTTGAGCTCGCGGTTGAGGTCGAAGACCCCCTCGGACTTGAGCTTGGCCCGAAGGATGTCTTTTGCACCTTCGGTGATCTGCTTGGTCCGTTCGATGTCGATGCCTACTACCACCAGTTGAAGCTTGCCGGTGGGCTTGTAGATCTCCAGATATCCGAGGAAGACGGCTCGGAGGTCGGGGGCGAAGTTCATGGAGATCTGGCGAAGTTGAGAGGAAATCACCGCGAAGCGGTTTGCAAAGATGACCGCCTCCAGTTTTGCCAGTGGCTTCCCCACCGGGAGATTGGGATCCGAGTACTGGCACAGGCTGAAATACTTGTGGTCGTAGCGAGCCGTGTTCGCGTTGAAGGAGACGAAGCCCTCCACCATCAGCGGGCTGCGGGTGTCGCCAAGCTCGGCCAGGCGTTGCTTGGCAAGATCGATCAGGTCGCCGACCCGGTAGGTGTTCTTGGTTTGCCCGATGGGGGACATTGCTTCTCCAAGCCAGCGATGTGGAGCCGCTCATAAGACTACCCGCTGCGCGCTTCAGGTTTCGGGGGCCCAAGCGAGCGAATTGACTACCCGGGCCGCACAGGTCCCTCTCAGCTTCTTTGCTCTATCTTGCTTCAATAGGCGTTGGGTGCTCTGCTACGCGTGGTGCACGTGCAGCGGGTTCTCGCAGTATTGTTGCGTTCGTATCAAAGTGGAGGGGCGATGAAGGCAGCAACGCTGCTCAAGGCATCGGCCGCGAAGCTGATTGCCGGTGGGGTGCTCGTGGTCGGCCTCGCATCCATTTCGACCGCACTATGGATCATGCACCGGCAGAATGCGTGGATCAAGCCTCAGCACGTGGCAGTGGCAAGGTCGCTCGGAACGAGAGTCGTTCACGTCCATGAGCAGCGGCCGCTGATCTTCCACATCGATGGCCAGGTCCAGGTCGGTATGCCCAATCGGGTCGGCGTACTCGCCGTGGTCTTCTCGGGGCGCGGGCTTGCGGCTGCGCGCCTGTCGATTCTCCACTTTGTCGCTCGGGGCACTCCTGAGCCCAATGGGACACTTGCGCTCGAGGGTTCGCGGTTCTCCCTGGCTCTCGGGCGTGGCGGCACGATTTCCGGCAGGGCGACGTCCTTTGATTCAACCTCTATCGGCGTAGTGGCACATTCGTCAACCGGCGTCCACTACCGGGGCGTCCTTTCCACTGAGGTCAACGCTGTAACGCACAGGTTCACCTCCACCCTCACCTTGCGGCCGGTCCCGGCGCCTTCGTTGGCGCTGTAGCCGGCGCCAACTAGCCCTTGGTGCAGGCGACGACCTGGAAGCCGCAAAACTGCTCCAACCAAGGCCGCCGCCCTCTTTGACCTCCGGCAAGAGTCGAGATGACGTGTCCGCCAAGGGCGACACCGGTGACCCGGGTTCGCCCGAATGGGGTTAGCTCGCTGACCAGTGCGTGCCGCGCCGGAAAGCGAGCCTCGTTCCATGGGGCCTGGTGAATCTGCCTAAGTAGCCGAACTCCCCAGGGGCTGACGGGATTGAGGGAGCCGATGACGATGCGCCCGCCGGCCCGGGTGACCCTGGCCATCTCTGAGACTGTGGCCGGGACGTCGTCGACGAATTCAAGTACGGTCATCGCGACAGTGGCATCGAAGCAGCCATCGGGGAATGGAAGCATCTCGCCGCGAGATCTGATCAGCGGCCCCGAACCACTGTGGGCCGCGACCTTTAACATTCCCGGTCCCGGGTCGATGCCTATCACGGCGGCGCCCGCCGCGGTGATGGCCCGCAAGAGTCTTCCGGTGCCGCAGCCAACTTCCAGGATGGTCTGTCCCCGGGCGGGCGAGAGTTCGCGGAGAATCGCGGACGACTCGATGCGGAAAAGCACGGCGCCGCGCGTGCTGTCGAACCAGGCGTCGTATGCTTGGCCGTCCCAGATGTCGTCGTGTGCCGGTTCCCTGGGAGTATTCGGGGGGTATTCGTTAGGAGCCATGATCCGCAAGCAAGTCGATCAGGACTAAGGAAGGATGTTTACTGCTCGGCCGGCGACCATGACCACCGTGATGACCGAGATCAACGCCTCAGCGGTCATCAGTGCCTTCGAGGCGCCCGTGAGCGGCATGGTGTCGGTCGGGCTGAAGGCGGTGGCGTTGGTGAAGGCGACGAAGATGTAGTCGATAAAGCCTGGCATCCAGGATGGGTCGGCCAAGCCCTCTTGGAGCATCTGGGGGAAGAGAAAATCTGGCCAGCGCTTTTCGCCGACCGCCCTTGCCGCCGGACCGCCACGGTCGAGCTCCCAAAACCACAAGCCAAAGACGATGACATTGGTGAGCCAAATGGCGACGGCGGAATATACGAGCTGGGGACCGCTGGTCTTGCCCCCGGCGAGCAGGTCGTGGACGAGGAACCAGACCGAAGCTGCGTTGGCCAGGTTCAAGAGGCCGATAACGCTGATCGCCAAGTATCGGAGGACCTTCGTTTCGGTGTCATCGCGGAAAGGGCTTGAGATGGTTAGAGGAATTAGCAGGCCAAGTTCGAGCAAAGGCATGAGCCAGCGTGGGCCGAGGATCAGTCGCTGGGGCAGGACGACATAGAGGCCTATCGAAGCAAGTATTGCGATGCTGGCCGGCCAGCGAGGCTCGCGCCTTCGCACTTCCGGTGCGGAATCTTCCACGGGCGCTCCCTCGGGATCGGGGTCCACCTCTGCCCCAACCTAGCTGGCATCGCCCGGGCCGGTGCTTCGAGTCCTGGCAGCGCCTTGCGTGTGGTCAAGTTTGAGGCTCCGCTCGGCTAGGGTTGCCATCTGATGCCGACCACGGGGCGCAGCTTCTTTGGGGGACACAATGCCGATTGCGTCGAGATCCGACCGAATAGCAGAGTTCAAGCGCCGGGTTGTCGAGTTGGTTCCAGACGGCGAGTGCATAATCGGTGATGCACCGGCCCTATCCAGCTATGGCGCTGATGGGTTGATCCGGTTCCGGCAGACGCCGGAGGTTGTGGTCCTGGCCAAAAGCACCGACGAGGTGCGGGCTGTGGTTTCGCTCTGTGCCGAGCTGGACGTACCGTTTGTAGGGCGCGGATCTGGTACAGGACTTTCCGGTGGAGCTGTTCCGCCCGCCCAGGGCGTGGTGATTGCGGCATCGGCGATGAAGGGCATCGTCGAGATAGATCCGGTGGATCGGATCGCCGTCGTCGAGCCAGGGGTGGCGAACCTGGTCGTATCTGAGCGCGCGGCCCCCTTTGGTCTCTACTACGCGCCCGACCCTTCTTCGCAGAGCGTCTGCTCGATCGGCGGCAACGTCGCCGAGAACTCCGGTGGGGCCCACTGCCTGAAGTACGGCTTTACCACGAACCATGTGCTCGCAATCGAAGTCGTCTTGCCAGACGGCAGCGTCGAGGTCCTGGGTGGGGAGTCGCCTTTCGAGCCGGGATTGGACCTGAGGTCGTCCTTTGTCGGGAGCGAGGGCACTCTCGGTATCGTTACCAAAGTCTGGCTGCGTCTTATGAGCCGTCCGGAAGCGGTGAGAACCCTGGTGGCCGACTTCAATTCCGTGGAGAGCGCCGGCGCCGCTGTCAGTGCGATAATCGCGGCCGGGATCGTTCCGGCGGCTATCGAGATGATGGATGCATTGGCCATCGAGGCCTGTGAGAAGGCCGTAGGGGCCGGATACTCCCTCGATGCAGCAGCTGCGCTCATAGTCGAGGTGGACGGCTCGCAAGAAGAGGTTGACGCCCTCTACGAAGAGCTGAAAACCGCCTGCTTCACTTGTGGCACCACCAAGATCCGCGAAGCCGCCGACCAGGCTGAGCGGAGCCGGATCTGGCTGGGCCGGAAGGCCGCGTTCGCGGCGGCGGGCCGCCTTGCTCCCGCCTACATCGTTCAGGACGGTGTGGTTCCCCGTACCGCGCTTTCCTCCATTCTCGGCCGGATCGAGGAACTGGCCAACCAGGCCGGATTGCGGGTCGCCAACGTATTTCATGCCGGAGACGGCAATCTGCACCCGCTCGTTCTATACAACCCCGACTCGGCGCAGGAGTCCGAGGCCGCCGAGAAGCTGGCGACCGAGATAGTGGAACTCTGCGTGGAAATCGGCGGCTCCATCACAGGTGAGCATGGGGTTGGCTTGGAGAAGGCGTGCTCGATGGCCGCCATGTTCGACGACGGCGACCTCGAAGCCATGCAGCGCCTGCGCGTAGCCTTCGATTCCCAGGGAATTTCCAACCCGGGCAAGGTCTTTCCCACGCCTCGCCTGTGCGGTGATGCTCCGGGCCGGTATCGGGCCCATGCGCTGGAGCTGAGTGGGGAGGCGGTTCGGTTTTGAGCGGAGTTATCAACGCGGATTCTGCTCTGCTCGCACCCGCCTCATCGGCAGACGCATCCGAATTACTTGCATCGATGGAGCCCCAGCGCAGGGTCCGAATCAAGGGGCATTCACAAGATCCGGCAAAGGGCATTTCCACGCTTGTCTGCGCGAACCTGCGTGGGTACGAGCATTCGCCAGCCGATCAAACGCTGGTGGCAGCGACTGGAGAGCGCCTCGGGGCGATTGAGCAGATGCTGGCTGAGCAGGGGCAGCGAATCCCGGCCTTTCCGCTGACGGCCAGCCAACGGGACATGACACTCGGTGCCATGCTGGGTTCCGGCCTGGATACCGCAGCAGCACAAAGATACGGCCGTTTCCGTGAGAGCCTGATCGGCGCCGAGTTCGTGCTTCCCGACGGCACGCGCGCGCATTCCGGCGGCCGGGTCATCAAGAACGTCGCAGGTTATGACTTGGCCAAGATTATGGCTGGTTCGATGGGGTCCTTGGCTTTCGTGACCGCGGCGTCGTTGCGGCTGTATCCCCTTCCGCGCCGCTCGGTCCGTCTGAGCATCGAGGTGGACATCCCCCGTGCGATCGCGCTCATAGACCAGGCCCATCACCAAGGCATCGATATGGCGACTTGCGAGTGGGGCCAAGGCCTGCTGGAGCTAGGCATCGAAGGTCCCTCGGAAGCGATCGAAGCGGCTGTGCGCAAGCTGGCGGACCTGCTCGAGTGCAAAGTCGGTGAACTTGAACTGAGTGAGGGTGACCAAGGTTCGCCCGTCCTTGCATCGAGATTGGCCGCGGAGAGGGAGTCCTTTGACGGGATGATAATCAAGGTCGGAACCCGTCTCTCGGGAGCGGCCGAGTTGCAGCGGGCGGTACTTGGCGCAGGGCTGGCTGAACGCGGGGTATGGATGCACTCGCATTTGGGCGTGGGTATTCACTACCTGGGGCTACCTGGCAACGGGGCATTGTACGGGCAGCTCGACGCGGTGCTTGGAAGCATGAGCCTGGCCGGTCAGCGGGTGGGGCATATCGATCCTGCCGGGGGCAGCATCTTCGTCGGGAGAAGGCCGGGCGGACTGAACACGATGCGAAAGGTGCTGGAGAGCTTCGATCCTCAGGGGCGGCTGGTGAGCCCAATGCGCATGTCAATAATCGAGGAAACGGAGAATCCTAGATGAGTGTGGGAGCTACAGGGCCGGAGCGCAAGCTGATCGACACCTGTGTGCACTGCGGTTTCTGCCTGCCTGCCTGCCCGACGTACCAGCTGAGTTCGAACGAGGCGGAGTCCCCGCGTGGGCGCATTGATCTCATGCGAAGGTATTCGGACGGCGCGATCGGACTCGACGCGGACTTCGTGGCTCACATCGACTCATGCCTGGGATGCATGGCCTGTGTGAAGGCCTGCCCTTCGGGCGTTGACTACGAGACTTTGATCGTCGAAGCACGTTCGATGATCCAAGCTTCGTTTCAGCGCCCGAGCCGGCAGCGCCTGGTGCGAAAGGCGATCTTTGCCGTCATGCCTTATCCCGCGCGAATGCGCCCTCTGGCCCGCCTCGGCAGCTTGTCCAAGAGGCTGGGCGTCGAGCGCATTGCTAAAGGGCGGGCCAGTGGCGGGCTCGCGGCAACGCTCGCCTCCGCCCTGGCACTGCTGCCGCGTGCGGCGAACTCTGCCGTGCCGGCGCGCAATCGCCTCTATACCGCATCAGCGCCCAGGCGCGGGGCAGTGGGGCTTCTGACTGGCTGTGTTTCATCGGTGCTGTTCGGCTCCACCGAGCAGGCGGCCATCGATGTCCTGCGTGCCGAGGGCTTTGACGTGCTGGTGCCAGGCGGGCAAGGCTGCTGCGGGGCACTCGCCGAGCATGCAGGCGAGGCTCCTCTAGCCGCCCGGCTGGCCGGCGCACTTGTTGCGAGGCTCGGTCGCGAACAGGTCGACGCCTGGATTACCACCTCTGCTGGGTGCGGGTCGACACTGAAGTCCTACGAGCGGCTCCTACCCGGCAATTCCGCCGCGCGCGAGTTCTCTGGGCGCGTGCGCGACGTACACGAGTTCCTCTACCAGCAAGGGCTCCGGGCCGATTACAAGCCAATTGGAATGCGGGTTGCGTACCATCCGGCATGTCACCTTGCCAATGCGCAAGGGATCGTTGACGAGCCGTTGGCGCTGCTAAGGGCGATTCCGGGTTGCGAGGTCGTCCTCCCGGGCCAGTCCGGCACCTGCTGCGGGTCTGCGGGGATATACAATTTGGTCGAGCCGGCGACTGCCCAAGCGTTGGGCAAGGCCAAGGCAGCCTCGATCGCGGAGTTGCACGCGGACGTCGTCGCCACGGGCAACCCCGGCTGCTTGCTACAGATCGCCCGTTACTCGGATCCGGGGTTGGCGTCCGCCCATCCGGTGGAGTTACTGGCCCGATCGCTGCGAGCGTCTACGGCTTAGAGGAGTTGTTCAAGCCGGACGCTGCAACGGGCCACCTCTTGTTCCAGTCAGTTCGCCAAGCGAGAAGTAGGATTCCTCCTCCTGCTCGAAGTGAAGTTTGAGGATGGCGTGCAGGCCGTAGAGGACTTGTCGGGCCGCGGAGACGTCTCCTGCCCCCGCCGCGCCCGAGGCAAGGTCATCCTCGACCATCTCCAGTCTCCTAGTCAGGGAGAAAATCTCCGCGTGTTCCCGCGCCATGACCGAAGTGGCGCCCTGTAGGCCCATGGCCTGGTCCAGGGCGGGATAGAGCACGTCGTTTTCGGTACGCTCGTGAGGGACCACTTTCTGCTGGAGGAACATCCGGCAGTTTCGAAGCCCGCTCAGCCTCTCCTGCGCGTTCATCGAGTCGAGTCCACCTGCGAGTGCCAGTATGTCGTCAACTCCGGATCTGAGTTGGAGGTGCTCAGCCCGCAACTTCTCGGCGAGTTCGACGGTCTCGGCGGAAAAGGAGAGTTTCGATCGCGGAACGCGCAGAACTCGCAGGGCGTTGAGTATGACCGCCAGGTCGATCCCCTCCTGGGTGATTGCCCCCCAGGTGGGGGTCAAGTTGCCGCTTGCCGCGATCAGCATGGCCGCCAACGAGAGGCCCACGCCCGCCAGCGCGCTCTGGGTGGCGATCCTGAACGATCGGTGCGCGATCCCGAGCGATGCCACCAGCGGTTCTATGCGGTCAACGGTTAGAACGACCCCGGCGGCCTCCGACGACGCGCTCTGTCCACGTGAGGCAACGGCTATCCCTACGTCGGCGACCGCCAAAGCGGGAGCATCGTTGATACCGTCTCCAACCATTGCTGTGGGTCCGAAGTGGGATTCCGCCCTGGCCGCTGCCACTTTGTCCTCTGGCGTGCAGTCGGAGTAGATGCCGTCGATACCGAGGGCCGTCCCCACAGCTTCGGCCACCGGCCGGCGATCTCCCGTCAGCATCACGATGCGGTCGATGCCCTGAGCCCTAAAACCTCGCAGGGTCCTGCTGGCATCGGGGCGCACGGGGTCGTCCAGGAGCACCAGCCCGGCCTTCTCTCCGATCGCGGTGAAAATTGTCGTCGACCCCTCGAATGACGCGCGCCTCAGTGCGCCCTCGACCCATGGTTCCTCGCGGCCGACTCCGACGAACGCGGCCTTGCCAAGCTTGACCGGTATACCCTGGATTACACCGCTGATTCCCTGACCAGGGATTTCGCTGACATTGGCCGGCTGCGTGAGAACGAGGCCACGTTCGCGGGCGGCGTTCACCAAAGCTGTGGCCAACGGATGCTGGGATCTCTGGTCAAGGGAGGCGGCGAACCCGAGGACGGAGTCCGCGTCGATCCCCGGCGAAGCCACCACCTGGTTGACATGGGGAGCGCCGCGTGTGAGGGTTCCGGTCTTGTCCAGAAGTAGCACCTTCGAACGGGCGAGCTTTTCGAGTTCTGCTCCACCCTTGATCACCACCCCGACCCGAGCCGACCGGGAGAGGCCCGATACGATTGCCACGGGGGCGGCGAGAATGAGCGGGCATGGTGTCGCGACCACCAGGACCGCCACGGCTCGCATGAACTCGTGGCTGAACCCCCAGGCGAGACCGGAGACCGCAAGGGTCGCGAAAAGGAACCAAAGGGCGTATCGATCCGCCATGCGTACGAATGGCGAGGACTCCGCCTCGGCGTCCTGGGCCAGCCGGACGATCCGAGCATATGTGGAGCTTTGGGCGTCGGAGGTGGTGACCATCATGAACGGGTTCGAGACGTTGACCACGCCACTGCGCAATGGTTCTCCCCTCAAGTGCTCTACGGGCATCGGCTCGCCGGTGAGTGCGGATTCGTCGAGCACGGTCCTCTCGTCGAGGAGTTCGCCGTCCAGCGGCACGACTTCGCCGCTTGCCACCATAATTTTGTCGCCCGGTGCAACCTCGGTAAGCGGGATAGTGAAAAGGCCCCCGGGGCGTTCGACGTGGGCGCTGACCGGGGCGCGCTCGACCAGTAGCTTCAGTTCCCGCTTGGCGTGTCCCGTGGCGTAGTCCTCCAGGTTCCGCCCGCCCAAGAGCATCAAGGTGACAACGGCGCCGGCCAGGTATTCATGTACAAGCACAGTTCCGATGAGTGCCAGCAATGCAATGACGTCGACCCGGAAGCTCTTCTGGACTAGGCCTAAGATGATGGTGGCAGCCGAGACCAGAATCCCAACGATGGTGGATGCGAGAAAGAGTTGGTGGGACCAGCCTGCCTCGCCCGCAAAGTGGGAAAGCCCCCCGCCTGCGGTCAAGACCGCCGACAGGACGAGCGCTAATTCGCCCCTGGTGCGCGCCGAGAAGATCGCCATGGTGCTCCTTGCCAGCCGGCCTGCCGGATGCCCGGGTGCAAAGCCGGCATCGGGTTCACGTCAGATACGAGAGCCCGTTTCTTGTCTTCCAAAGGAAGTACTTCTCAAGTGCCCGCTTGCCACCGTCGTAGACCGGATTGGGTATCAGGGCGGCGAACTGGCGCGGCTTGAACAGGTGATTGGCGACCAGGTACACCTCCTTGTGCCCGGCGTCGAGGATGCACACTCCAGGTATATGTCCGAACTCCTTGACCTTCAGATCGACGCGGGCGTTCACGAGGTTGGCGATATTGTACGCAGCGATCTTGGCCTCTTCGTCGGCCGGGAAGCCCGTCTTGGGGATCCCGAGCGGGACGGGTGTGGTGAAGGGTGCGGGCACATCGACCGCGATTCCCGCCGCGAAGACGTTGGGGAATTCCTTATGCTGGTAGGCGCCATTCACAGGAACGTAGCCCTTGGCGTTGCCGAGGCCGGGTGAGTTGGACACTACGTCCTGGCCGACGAAGGGCGGCATCAGCATGGAGAAAGCGAAAGGCAGCGCTCGCCCGTCGCCCAACGTGATCTCGTCTTGGCTGACATGGTCGATCTTCGTATTGGTCACGAAGTTGATTTCGAGCGTCGCGAACATCTTGCGAAGCATGGTGTTCCCACCGGCGATCCCCTCAATGCCGAAGTGGCCGAGGAAGGGCTCGGGGGTGATCCAAGTGATTTCCACCTTTTTGCGCACCCCGCGCTTGCGGAGGTTGAACTCGGCGTTGAACAGGAACTCGTAGGCCGCTCCGACGCACCCTGCCGCTTGTGTGGCTCCTATCACCACCGGACCAGGGTTGTCGACAAGGTTCTCGAAGCGCTCCCTGGTATCCAGGGCTCCTTCCGGATCGCAGATGCAGGCGGTGTAGCCGTTGTCCGGTCCGACCCCGCTAATCGAATAGTCGAGCTTGGGACCGGTGGCGATCACCAGGTAGTCGTAGTTGAAGCGTCCCGCGGTGGTCTCCACATAATTCTCATATTGGTTGACCCTGGTCGCGGTGGCGTGGACAAATTCGATCCCCCTCTTGCGTAGGATCGGCTCCACCGGCAGGGTTATATCCTTGATCTCCCGTTCGGAGAAAGGTACCCAGATGAGTGACGGCACGAAAAGGAAGTAGTCCCTTTGCGAAATCACCGTTACGGTGTGGCCGGTGTCCTTCAGATGACGCCTGGTCTCAAGCGCCGCCGTCAGTCCGGCGAAGTTCCCACCCAAGACCAGGATATTAGCCATGAGTCCCCCTAAAAGGTCGCACCACCGCAACAATAGCTCTCCTGGTCGGAGGGATACCCGGCTATCGGTCCTATCGTGCCCGCGCCGAAGGTCCCTTGGGCGCGTCGTCGGCGATTTCGAAGCGGCCGCGGCAGCCTGTTAATTCACCGGTCGCTGAGCCAATCCTTTTCCCGCCTACCCAGTTCGGTCGAGGCCGGGTGTTGGGTGAAGGGCCAGATTTCCGCTGAGATACTCCGGAAATTGGCAGTGGCGGACAGCGATGCGAGGATCGAATAGAGGCCCAGGTTGATGCGCTGGATGACGACAAAAGGCTCCGATACCTGCAGGAACTTTGCCACCGGGTCGTTCTTGTCGAACATGTGGGCAAAGAGGGCAGTGGTGTAGTCGTCGCTGAAGGTGAACTCGGCGTCCTTGGCTATGGATGCGTAGAAGGGCTCGAAAAAGTGGTAGACCTGCTCGTCCGACAAGGTGCAATTGGGGGCGATGAGTCCAGCCTTTACGATGGCGCGCCGGAAGGCGACGGGGCTCGCCTGGATGACGGCGGCATTTACCATCTCTTCGAAGGTCGAGATGTCCTCTGAGACGAAGTATTTGGTCATCCCGAAGTCGATGAAGGTTACGCGACCGTCCCCGTCGAAGAGGTAATTGCCGGGATGCGGGTCGCCGTTGAAGCACTGAAGCTTGTAGAGGCTCCGAAATACGAAGCGGAAGATTGTTTCTCCGGCCAGGTCGCGCTCTTCCTGGTCCTCATGAAGAAAATCCGCGAAGCGAAGACCGGCGGCGAGCTCGGTCACCAGTACGCGGGGCCTGGTGAGATCATGGCGAACCCCGGGTATCCGTATGAAGGGGTGGCCATGGTAGAAATCCGCGAAGAGCTGTTGGTTGGCTGCCTCCTTCTCGTAGTCGAGCTCCTCGGTGATCCGCGCGGATATCTCGGTGACGATCGAGTCGGTATCCATAGCCGGGAAGGCGAATCGGAATGCCCTTGCCACAAGCCGTAGGTTGGCGAGGTCTGCGAAGAGGGTCTCACGTATTCCTGGATACTGGACTTTCACCGCGACCGCTTCGCCGTCCATGGTGATGGCCCGGTGTACCTGGCCTATGGAGGCAGAGGCGATGGGGTCGGGATCCCAGGTCTCGAAGATCTCAGCCGGTGGCCTGCCGAACTCCTGGTCGAAGACCTCCTCCACCAAGTCGTTCGACATGGGTGGTGCTTGGTCCTGAAGGCTGGATAGCCCGGTTCTGATCGTGGAGTCCAACGGGGTGGAGACATAGCTGAGCATCTGACCGAACTTTGCCATCACCCCCCGCATCGACCCCAGCTCCTTGGCCACATCGGCAACCGACGCAATTTCCCGGCTTCGGTCGGTTTTGCCATTGGGTGTGCGCGAGGCGAAAATTTCCTGGGCCTTGGCACGCGCGGCCGCCGTAGCAAGCTTGGAGCCCACTCGCGCGACCCTGGTCATCCTCCTGGCGCGCCCAGAAGCCGAGGCATCCATCGGGTGCCTCGTCAGCGGCCTGTAGAGGGACGGTCGAAGCGTTGGGCGTCGATCGAGGCGTAGGAGGCGACCGTCTTGTCCACCTCGGCCGCACGCTCGATGCGCTCCAGGGCTTCGGCAAGGCGAGGCCCTGGTATCACCGCGGTCATTTCACCGGAAGGCATCCCGGTGCGCGTTCGAGAAAGCATGCACCCGAAGGAGATGGCGAACTGCTCCTTTTCCTTGGCGATTGCGACGATATGGCACTGTGGCTTGCCTTCGATGCGGGCTTCGGGCATTGCGTCCCGGAAGATCATCGCCCCAATCGAACTGAGCATCAGGAGGACGACGTCGGGAGTGCCTTGCGCGGTTGACAAGGGCCCGTAGGAAATGGCGGCGGGTTCGATTGACACGTGTTCGATGGATCCGAAGTCCGATTTCCCGACCCATCCCGCTTCGAGCAGGGCGCCGACGTCGGCACCGGCGCCGGCGGCTTCGAGGGAGAGGAAGCCATGGGTGAAGGAGCCGACCGAGCAGTTGGCGTGGTCTTGCTTGGTGGTCCAGAACGCTTGACGACCCGCCTCCACCCAGAAGACGCAGCCCGCGGACACCTTGCCGGTTCGCCCGTCCGCGGTGGGGGCGGGAACCGCCCTCTCAAAGCGCTCTCCGGCGGGAGGCGCGTTATAAAAGGAGATGGCGATCGGCTCCGTCCGCATGCGCAGCGCAGCGGCAAGCCGCTGAGCGGTGTTGTCAAACTCCATGAGCCAAATCTATCTCCGGCCCCTGAGTTGCGCCTAGCCGGGCCGATTCAGGCGGTCTGGATCTTTGATTCTTCGTGGAGGCCAAGTTCGCCGATGGCCGTCTGCTTCATCAGGTACTTCTGGATCTTCCCCGTGACCGTCATCGGGAAGGAGTCGACGAACTTGATGTAGCGTGGCACCTTGTAGTGGGCGATCTTTCCCTTGCAGTACTCCAGGACCTCCTCCTCGGAGATCTGCTCTCCCTCCTTGGGGGTTATCCAGGCCATGACCTCTTCACCGTAGCGCTCGCTGGGTACCCCAATCACCGAGACGTCCTTGATCTTTGGGTGTGAGTAGAGGAACTCCTCTATCTCCCGCGGGTAGATGTTCTCCCCTCCGCGGATGATCATGTCCTTGGCGCGGCCGACGACGTTGACGAAGCCCTCGTCATCCATGACTGCCAGATCTCCGGTGTGCATCCAGCGGGCGGGGTCTATCGCCTCGGCGGTTTTGGTGGGCTCGTTCCAATAACCGAGCATCACGGAGTACCCTCTAGTCAGAAATTCGCCGATCTGGCCACGTGGCACGACGTGTCCGCTTGGGTCGACGATTTTAACTTCGAGATGGGGCAGAACTCGGCCGACCGTCGCCACGCGCTTCTCCAGCGCATCGTCGGTCCGGGTCTGCATCGATACGGGTGATGTCTCGGTCATTCCGTAGCAGATGGTCACCTCGTCCATGTTCATTCGAGAGACGACCTGCTTCATCACCTCGACCGGGCAGGGCGAACCGGCCATGATCCCGGTGCGCAGGCTGGTGAGATCGAACTCGGCGAAGCTGGGATCGGCCAGCTCGGCGATGAACATTGTCGGGACGCCGTAAAGGGAGGTGGCTCGCTCTTTCTCGACGGCTCCCAGCGTGGCCGGGACATCGAAGGTGTAGGCGGGGATAACCATGGTGGCGCCATGGGAGGTGCAGGCGAGATTGCCCATCACCATCCCGAAGCAGTGGTAATAAGGGACGGGGATGCAGACCCGGTCCTCTTCGGTGTAGTGGCAGGTCTCCCCGACAAAGTAGCCGTTGTTGAGAATGTTGTGGTGACTAAGGGTGGCCCCCTTGGGAAATCCGGTTGTCCCACTGGTGTACTGGATGTTGATCGGATCGTCGAAGTCGAGCCCGTCCTGGATCGCCGCAACTTCCGAGGCGGGTACCGCCCCGGCTTTGGCGAGCAGGGCGTCGTAGGTCTGGTCCTCGAAGTAATAGACGGCGCGCAGGTCGGGCAGCGCGCCCCGGACCTGGTTCACCATCCCCCGGTAATCGGAGGTGCGATATTCAGACATTGCGAAGAGCCCGGCGCATCCGGAGTGCTTGAGCGCATACTCGAGTTCGCTCGTTCGATACGCAGGGTTAATGTTCACCAGTATCACGCCGATCTTGGCCGTGGCGTATTGGACCACTGCCCATTCGTAGCGATTCGGGCTCCATATCCCGACCCGGTCACCCTTGGTGAAGCCGTCAGCAAGCAGCGCCCGGGCCAAAGACTCCACCTGTTCGGCGAACTCCCGATATGTCATGCGCACTCCCTGGTGCACCGAGACGATTGCCTCGCGGTCGGCGAACTTCGCAACGGTGGCGTCAAGGTTGGCGCCGATGGTCTCGGAGAGGAGCGGCTTTAGAGCGGTGCCGTGCTCGTATGAGATGGTCATGGGATTACAATACGCCAGTCCAGACCGAGCGTATGGCGATCGGCAATCTGGACTGGCGCCAGCCGTCAGAGCCGTAGGTCGGGGTCTTGGCTGGAGTGGCTTAAAGGTCGTCCTGGCGCCCTCCGTCTTCTCGGGTACGCATGGGAGGTACTAGGTCCTTACCCGGCCCAGAGCAGGTCAGCCATGGCAGCGTAGAGTAGCGGGTGCAGGAACTCGAAACCCTGGGATTTCAGCACAGACGGCTCCACCCTCTGGGAGGAAAGCAGGAGTTCATGCGCCATCTCCCGACCGAGAAGCGTGGAGAGAGCAAGGCCGGGCGCATGCAGCAGTGCCGGGCGCGAGAGCGCCTTGCCCAGGATGCGGGTGAACTCGGTGTTGGTTACCGGATTGGGTGCAACGAGGTTGACGGGACCGGTGATGCCCGGTCGGTCGAGCAGGAAGGCGATGGCCGCCACCTCGTCAAACCGGTGGATCCAGCTCATCCACTGCTTCCCGCTGCCCAGGGAAGCTCCGAGACCGGCCTTGAAGATGGGCAGCTGCTTTTGCAGAGCCCCGCCGTGAGAGTCGAGGACGATCCCGGTTCGAAGGGTTGCGACACTGTGACCCGCTTGGGAGGCGCGATCTGCTTCGGCCTCCCAGGCTTTGACCACTTCGGCGAGGAAGCCGCTTCCGGCGCGGGACTGCTCGGTAAGGACTTCCTCACCCCGATCCCCGTAGATTCCGATGGCGCTTGCGCTGAGTAGCCTCACCGGCCGGCCGACCTGAGCGGCGAGCATCTCCACCACCTGGCGAGTGCCTTTTACGCGGGACTCCATGATTTCGGCTTTGGTGCGCGAATTCCAGCGCTTCTCACCGATTCCTGCACCCGCCAGGTGGACGACGGCATCGATCTCGGCTCCGGCGGGCAAATCGATACGCCCGCCTACGGTATCCCAGCGGACCGCGTTGTTACCGGAAGGTGCGACGCCGCGCCGGGCCACCAGTACCTCGTCTCCTCGAGAGCGGAGGAGGCGTACGAGGTGAGAGCCGATGAGCCCGCTTGCCCCGGTCACGAGTACCTTCATTTCGACGCCTCTTTCCTGTCCGCCGCCCTGTGGATAGTTGAACCGGAGCGATGGCCGGGCAATTCCGGCGCCGGGACTGTCAGCCGACCGCACCTAACTGGCTGTCCGCGGTCCGCCCCCAGGCCAGCTTGACCAGTTCGACGGCGGCAGCCGGGTTATGCAGGTGCACGCTGTGATCTGTACCAGGGACGATCACGGCGTCGCATCCGGGTACCACCTTGGCCAGATGATCGAGGGCCATGACGTGCCTTGCCGGGGCGTTCTCGCCTCGCGCCGCCACGAGGGGTACCTTGATGGCGCCAAGGTCCGGAGGTGGATCCAGGTGACTGGCGCTGGCCATCTCCGCCACCAGTACCGGGCCCTCCGAGCGGCGTCGCTCCCGCGTGGTCGGCGGAAGGCGGACCCAGCGCTGCGCCCCTATCATCCGTTCCATGAAGTTCTGTGCGAAGTCCTCCGCCTCGTGCTCGCTCATCTCTCCCGGGCGGGTCGCGTAGGCGCCGGATTTCGACCAGAATTCCAGCCACGGGAGAGGGCTCTCGTAGGTCACCAGAGCGGATAACCCCGAGCAAGTCCCGGCCGCGGCCAATACGAGCGCGATGGTCCCGCCGATCGAGTGACCAAAGACGATGGTTGGCCGGTCTCCGATCAATTGGGCAAGATCGTGGGCGTGATCGATGATGGTCGGCGCCACTACTTTGCGCGATGGCCCATCGAGTCGCGATGACTCGTAACCTCTACGATCGTAGGTCACGCATTCGAAGCCTGCGTCGACCAGGATGTGAACCATCCGCGTGAACGAGCGACCACGATCCATGGCGCCGTGAACGAGCACCACTCTTTTCGCCCCGCCCGATAGGATGCCGCGGGAGGCGTGGTGGGTTAGGTGGATTCCTGGTGGCGTCGGTTGCTGCACTCCTGCAAGCCTATTCGGGCAAGTACATGCGCGCAGGGTGGAGGGGCCCCCAACTATCTTCCTATCGCAGGTGGTCCGTACGGGCTCCCAGAGCGAAGATAGCACTCTTCGTGAAAGTGTTCGACCCGGTTCCACTTTCCGTCGCAATAAACGTTTGCAATGACTTGGTTAGGGCGTGTCTTGGCTGAGTAAGCGATCTTTGCGTTGCAAGTTGCGCAATCTGGGTTGGTTCCCGGGGTGACCGCTCTCAGGGCGGCGCGGCTGCTGGTCATGAACGATGTCACAGGCATGCAGGATTAATCGGCGGCGATGTGAAACCCTTTAGTTTAACTACATCCTGCAGTCACACAGGGTAATTGTGCTACTGTGAGTGGCCAAATTCAGAACCGACCCGCACCGCAGTGCGCCAGGGTCGGCGGATCCGATCCCCGAACAGCGCCGGTCGTAGCCAAGTGAGCTATGGATTGCTGCCGGTACGAGGCGATCCGGCCCGAGCCTGCCGGCGCCGGCATTCGGCGCGTATGGCAAAGGTGGCGGTCCTGCTCGCGATCATTGCCATGGTCGTGATCGATCCGAAGGTTTCCGCCGTCCCGATACTGGCAAGGATTGCCACCACGCTCGGG
Organism: Actinomycetes bacterium; assembly: GCA_021850605.1. Lineage (GTDB taxonomy): Bacteria > Actinomycetota > Acidimicrobiia > Acidimicrobiales > Acidimicrobiaceae > Acidithrix. Next base: position 34,117 of record JAJZLQ010000040.1, on the reverse strand, counting down.
CGGATGACCGCAGCGGAGCAAACGATTCCAATGGCCAAACGGATTGTCAAAGGCGGTACCCGCACATTTCTGCTCCTGGAGGTGCCCACAGCACGAATGCCGCCGCCCCACATCGTAAAAGGGACGCCGGGTGAGCGGCCTTGCCTGCCCCGCTGGTCGGAATGGCATTTTTGAAAAGATCGCCATGGTGGGTAGCATCGATATGTGGCAGAGAAACACATCGATGCAGTTAACACCTTCGGCCCGAACTCCTGGTTGGTGGAGGAGTATTACGAGGCCTATAAGCGCGATCCCGCCTCGGTGCCCGAGTCGTGGCGTGACTTCTTCTCGGGCTACTACCGCGAGGAAGTTGCCCCCGCAAAGACGGAGGTGCCGGCACCATCCGAACAGCTGACGCCGGCAACAGCGACATTCGTGCCCTCTCCAGTCGCAAGCGTGTCGGCTGAGGCGGCTTCGGCTACACCCGCAGCCCCGGCTGCGCCGGTCACTCCTGCGGCCGTGGTTTCCAAGCCCGCCCCGGCGGCCTACGTTGCGCCCGCGGGTGCGGAGGTCATTGCCATTCGTGGCGCGGCGGCGCGGATCGTGGCCAATATGACCGCCTCACTTGAGGTGCCCACCGCGACCAGCATCCGCTCGATTCCCGCGAAGCTCCTCGAGGTCAACCGAGGAATCATTAACAACCATCTCGCGAGGTCCTCGGGCGAAAAGGTTTCCTTCACGCACATAATCGCATACGCGATTGTGCAGGCGGTCAAGGCTTATCCCGTCATGAACTCCGTCTTCGTGTCTTCGATCGACGCAAAGGGCACGCCGGGCGTGCAGCGCTCGAAGGAGATCAACGTTGGCATCGCGGTAGACATGGCAAAGGCGGATGGCTCGCGGACTCTGATGGTCCCCGTGATCCGCTCGGCGCAGGAGATGGATTTCTTCGCCTTTCTCAGGGAGTACGAAAACCTGATCAGGAAGGTGCGGACCAACAAGGTGTCGCCGGACGATTTTGTGGGAGCGACCATCAGCGTGACGAACCCCGGAACCATCGGCACGGAGCACTCCGTGCCGCGGCTGATGCTCGGCCAGGGTGCGATAATCGGTGTAGGTTCGATCTCCTTCCCGACCGGAATGGCCGCCGCGGATCCGTCGCTTTTGGTGGATCTCGGTGTTTCGAAGACGGTGACGCTCACTTCGACCTACGATCACCGGGTCATTCAGGGGGCGGAGTCCGGGCTGTTTCTCGCCAGAATCCACGAGCTACTCACTGGCCAGCACGGTTTTTATCAGGAAGTCTTCGACGCGTTGTCGGTCCCGTACCCTCCGGCCACCTGGGAGCGTGATAGCGCAGGTCGCGAACCGGGAGACATGACCCGCATGCGCAAGCAGGCCATGGTCAACCAGCTGATCGACACCTACCGCTCACGTGGCCACCTAATGGCGCGCTTGGACCCGTTGGCCCAGAAGTCGCCGGCCATGCCCGAGGAACTCGACCCGGCCTGGTACGGGCTTACGGTCTGGGACCTCGACCGTGAGTTCTACTGCGGCGGGCTGGGCGGTCATACTTCTATGACGCTCGGAGCATTGCTGCAGCTGCTGAGGGACGCCTATTGCCGGACCATCGGCATGGAGTACATGTTCATCCAGGACCCCACGCAGAAGGAGTGGATCCAGCGAAGAGTGGAGGGTGCCCGTCCCGAGCTCGACACGACTCAGAAGATGCACCTGCTGCGCAAACTCAACGCGGCTGAGGCCTTCGAGCGATTCCTTCACACCCGCTACATCGGCCAGAAGCGCTTTGGCTTGGAAGGTGGCGAGGCTGCGATCGTCTTCCTGGACCAGGTTCTTGACCGTGGTGCTGAGGCCGGGCTTCGCGAGGCGGTCATCGGCATGGCGCACCGCGGCCGGCTCAACGTACTCACCAACATCGTCGGAAAGAGCTACTCGGAGATCTTCAAGGAGTTCGAGGGCAACCTGGACCCCAACAGCGTTCAGGGCTCTGGCGACGTCAAGTATCACAAGGGTTTCCGTGGTGTGTACCGCGGGTACCACGGGACCGACATCGAGGTGACACTGTCGTCCAACCCGTCTCATCTGGAGGCGGTCGATCCGGTCGTGGAAGGCATGACCCGGGCCAAGCAGGATATAGCCGGCGAGCGTGGATCCTTCAGGATCCTCCCGGTGCTTCTGCATGGTGACGCGGCGTTTGCCGGCCAGGGCGTGGTCGCCGAGACGCTCAACCTTTCCCAGCTCGGTGGTTATCGTACTGGCGGCACGGTGCACCTGGTCATCAATAACCAGGTCGGCTTCACCACCAATCCTGAGCAGGCCCGCTCGTCCCGTTATGCGACCGACGTCGCCAAGATGATACAGGCCCCGATATTCCATGTGAACGGGGATGATCCGGAAGCCGTCGCCTGGGTTGCCGAACTGGCGCTTGACTACCGCGAGGCATTTCACCGCGATGTGGTCGTGGATATGGTTTGCTACCGGCGCTTCGGTCACAACGAAGGTGATGAACCGAGTTACACGCAACCTCAGATGTACGAGATCATCGAGGCAAAGCGCTCGGTAAGGAAGCTCTACACCGAGTCGCTGGTGGCCCGGGGCGACATCTCCATGGATGAGGCGGAGCAGTCTCTGGACGACTTTCTCGGTCAGCTGCAGTCCGCTCTGGACCAAACGCGTTCCTCGGCGCCGCCCAAGCCGACGGAGCTTCCCAAGGCGCCTGAGCACAATGTCGCTCTGGAGGCGGTGGACACTCATATCGCTCCAAGTGACTTGGAGCTGATCGGCCAGGTGCTGCACACCTTCCCGGCCGGGTTCACCGTACATCCCAAGTTGGTTCGGCAGCTGGAATCGCGTCGCGAGATCCTGGCCGGGGGTGACGTGGATTGGGGTCTGGGTGAGCAGCTTGCCTTTGGAACGCTTGCGCTCGAGGGCTTTGACGTTCGCATGGCCGGCCAGGATTCGCGGCGAGGTACCTTCTCGCATCGCCATGCCGCGCTGATCGACTATCGCACCGGCGAGGATTATGTCCCCCTCGAGCATGTCGCCACCTTTGCGACCTCGGCGGGACGGCGTGGGCCTTTTGGCCGGTTTATGATCTACGACTCGCTTCTGTCCGAGTATGCCGCGCTCGGTTTCGAGTACGGCTATTCGACGGTGAGACGGGACACCCTGGTTATTTGGGAAGCACAGTTCGGTGATTTCGGCAACGGCGGGCAGATAATCATCGATCAGTTCATTGCTGCTGCTCATGACAAATGGGATCAGGGTTCCGGACTGGTGATGCTGTTGCCGCACGGATATGAGGGCCAGGGTCCTGAGCATTCGTCGGGGCGTATGGAGCGCTTTCTGCAGATGTGTGCCGGTGAGAACCTGGCTGTGATGAACCTGACTACCGCCGGCCAGTACTTCCACATGCTGCGGGCACAGCCCAAGCGGCAGAATCCGCGGCCGGTCATCCTCTTCTCACCGAAGTCACTTCTGCGCTCACGGCAGGCCAGGGTCCCCGTCGAGGTGCTTACCGGCGGTCGCTTCAACCCGGTTCTCGACGATCCGACTTTCAGCGGGATTTCTGCCAGCCGTGACCCCGGAGAGGTGCGTCGCGTAGTCCTTTGCTCCGGCAAGATCGCCTTCGAGGCGCTTGGTGCGGCCGGCCAGATCATCGAAGGCAAGCAGGAAGGGGAGACCTGCGCAGTTGTCCGTGTCGAGCAGCTCTATCCCTGGCCGGTCGAGGAGATCGCGGCAGTGCTTGCAAGGTATGCCCGGGCGACTGAGGTGGTGTGGCTCCAGGAGGAGCCGGAGAACCAGGGCGCTTGGTCATTCGTCCACTCGCAACTGCATTCGCTGTTGCGTTCGGACTACCGCTTGCGCCATGTCTCCCGCGTCCCTGCTGGCTCGCCTGCAACGGGATCCGCCGCCATGCACGCACTGGAGCAGGCGGATCTAATCCACCGCGCTGTGACTCTGAAGGCCTCAGACGCCGCCTCGGGCCTCGTCTTCTGACGAAGCCCGGGAGCGGTGCCGGGGACCGTTGAGTCGCTTGCCCTCTTCTAATCTTTAGGCGTGAAACCAGAAGAACTCATCCCGCACCGCCCCCCGTTTCTCCTCGTCGACGAGATCACGGAGCTACGGCCAGGGGAGTACGCGCGCGGCCTTTGGCGCTTGACCGGCAAGGAGGATTTCTTCGCCGGCCACTTCCCGGGGAGGCCGACCCTCCCGGGCGTTCTGCAGGTCGAATCGATTGCCCAATTGGGGGCATGTGCCGTCCTGGCAGATGTGCGATACAAGGGCAAGCTCCCCCTGTTTGGCGGCATAGATCAGGCACGATTCAGGCGTCAGGTCGTGCCCGGCGAAGTGGTCGACCTTGAAGTCGAGCTCGTGAGATTATCTGCAAGAGCAGGCAAGGGCCACGGCCGTGCGAGCGTAGGCGGCGCTGTGAGCGCAGAGGTGGACATCATGTTCATCATCGCCGATGCTTAGAGCCGTCCTCACATCCGGGATGGCGGCTGCGAAATGTTGACCGTTGCAACCTGGAACGTGAATTCGCTCAAGGCACGCCTGGATCGCGTGCTCTCGTGGCTGGAGCGGGCGGCACCCGATGTGGTATGCCTGCAGGAGACCAAGCTCACCGACGCGGCCTTCCCGGCTGCCATCTTCGCCGGGGCAGGCTACGAGTCGGTCCACTTCGGCCAAGGTCAGTGGAACGGGGTTGCGATCCTTTCCAAGGTGGGGATCGTCGACCCTGTGCGGGGCCTGGAGGATGAACCCGGCGGCGAGGCACGCGCGGTTGGCGCGACTTGCGGGCCGCTCAGGGTTTTTTCTCTGTACATCCCCAACGGGCGGTCCCTTGATTCCGACCACTACCGGTACAAGCTCGAATGGCTGAGGGCGTTGGCGGGCACCGCTCGCAAGGAGCTCGCGCACCAGGAGCGCCTGGTGCTGGGCGGGGACTTCAACATCGCCTTCGACGACCGTGATGTGTGGAGCCCGGCGGCCTTTGAAGGCGCAACCCATGTTTCCCTCGCTGAGCGTGAAGCGCTGGCCGGGATCTATCAACTGGGCATGGTCGATCTGTTCCGCGCTCAACACCAGGAGGACGGTCTTTTCTCGTGGTGGGACTACCGCGGAGGGTCTTTTCACAAGCGGCAAGGGATGCGGATCGACCTGCTGATAGGAAGCCATGCGGTGGCCAACGAACTGTCGTGGGCCGTGATCGACAGGAACGAGCGCAAGGGCCCCGGGCCCTCGGACCACGCGCCCGTGCTGGCCGGCCTGGAAATCGAATAAGGAGCGAAGATGGCCAACGAAAACAGGTGGATCGAGCGGATGACCGCTCCGGGGGATCCTGTGCGCCGTGCGCAGTTGCGCCGAATCGGGACGGCGACGCGGCGTATCATCGACTCGGTGGTCGACTCCAAGGCGCCTACCGACGTGCTTGCGGTAATCGCCCAGCAGATCGAGGCGGTTGCCGACTCGATTGGCAGCTTCCCGTCGGGACGTGACTACGAGGGCTTTGCAGAGGCTGCCAATGCCGGCGGGAACGGTGGCTTCCTGGACTTCTCCCCGATTTCCGGGGCCTCGAACCCGCTTGCCCCGCCGGTGGAGCTCTCGCTGGAGCACGATGGCAACGGCGCTGCCGTGGTCGTCGGCAACGTCACCTTCGCCTCCGCCTACGAAGGGCCTCCCGGAAACGTCCACGGAGGTTATCTGGCCGCGGCTTTCGATGAAGTGCTAGGTCTTGCCCAGGGTATGAGCGGCGCCCCGGGAATGACCGCGCGGCTGACGGTGAACTACCGCAAGCCGACGCCATGGGGTATGCCACTGCGCTTCGAGGGCCGTATAGAACGCCGCGAGGGCCGCAAAGTTTTTACCACCGGCACTTGCTACGCAGGTGATCTTTTGACCGCGGAGGCGGAGGCACTTTTTATTTCGGTCGACTTCACCCGTCTGGCCGAACTTGCCGCCGATCGGCAACGGCGCGCCGAGGCACGCTAGAGCTAAAGCCGCGCCTTTCGCGCCCTGGCCAAAGCCTTCATGAGTTTGAGTAGCACCTCGGCGTACTCTGCCAGGAACTCCTGCGACATTCCCGGGCAGGCGTCGAAATCGTCGCGTTTCACGGGAAGGTTGGCTGCCAGGTAGCTGAGAGTTCGGTCGGGCAGCAGCATTTCCTCGGGAGCACCAAGGTCGGCCGCGCGTCGACGCCGCCACAGCTTCAGGGTCTCCAGTACGGGATCGGTTTCCAGGGGCGCCGGCACCGCTGAACCGAGGCGCTCTTTGCTTGCGCGAATGTATTCGAGGGCGCGCCGTTTGGAAGCTCTTTGCGGAATCCCGTCTTCGATGAGCCCGGCAAGGTTGGCCAGGAACGGGGATGGCTGGCGCTCCGCCTTACCGCGCTTGCGCGCAAGTGTCAGGTATAGGTGATCGCGTGCCCGGGTGATGCCTACGTAGAAGAGGCGCTTCTCCTCCTCCAACGCAGCGGGTTGGGTCGACTTGGCGTGCGGGAGTACTCCTTGTTCCATGGCTACGAGGTAGACAATCTCCCACTCCAGCCCCTTTGCGCGGTGGAGAGTTGTGAGGGTAACCCCATGCTTGCTCGCGTGGGCGCTTTCCGCAGCCCGTACCCTGAACCAGCTGATGAAGCTGGTCAAGTCCATGCGAGGTTCGTTGCGGAGGGCTTCTACCGCCATCTGCCGGAAGTATCCGAGTGAATCAGCCGCCCCGCCGTCGGTGCCGTCAAGCCGGTATTCGTCAATGAGGTCATCGAGATGGGTCAATGCATCCTGGAGTCGTCCTCTTGCCCCGAGAAGTTCGCGAAGGTGGGCCATGGCCGCCTTGAGTGAGCCGTCGTTGGCCATTTGCGCCGTTCCGGCTACATGATTGTGGATCCCGAGAGCCGAGAGCGCGGCTTGATACTGAGGCAAGAGGGTATTCGTGCGTGCGAGCACTGCGATCGAGGAAGGCGCGGCGCCATTGGCGATGGAGGTGTAGATCTGGCGGGCGACAAAGGTGGCTTCCGCCTCGGCGGAGTCGAAGGTGTGGAGTCGCGGCGGCGAGCCGCTGGGCCGCTTGGCATGGATGGTGCCTCCATGTAGAGCGATGGCGGGATCCGCGAACTCCTCGGACGCGGCGTTGGCCAAGTCCACTATTTCCGCCACGGAGCGGAAGTTTGACCTGAGATAGCGATACGAGGCACCCGCGAAGACCCGATCGAACTCGAGCATCAGCCGAGGATGGGCCCCGTTCCATGCGTAGATTGCTTGTTTTGGGTCGCCCACCACGCAAAGGTCGGGGTTGGCGCCGACGAGCTGCTTCATTAGGGCGATCTGCTGGGCGTTTACGTCCTGAAATTCGTCGACGTAGAAGTGCCTGTACCACCACCGGATTGTCTGGGCGAATGCCGGGTTTTCACGAAGCGCCGCTTCGGCTCGAACAATCAGGTCGTCGAAATCCATCTGGCGAGACGCCGCCTTGAAGCGCTCGTACGATCGCCACGCCGCGGCGATTGCCTGGGAGTCGAGGCTCGTATCTCGACCGCTGGCCGTGTGCCAGCGCTCGTAGTCGTCGGGTGCCACCATGTTCGCCTTGGCGGTCTCGATCTCCCTGGTTAGCTCCGAGATTACCAACGAACTTTCCAGCCGTCGGCCACCGTCGTCTCCGGCCTTGCCGAAGTGGCGTCGTAGGGATGCATCCTCGCGCACCGCTGCTGCCACCGCCCGGGTCTTGGAGGTGATCAGCCGAGGCACGGGCCGCCGCAGTTCCTCCAGGTAGCGCCGTAGCACGAGGAAGGCAAAGCTGTGAAACGTACCCACCCATGGAAGCTCGTACATGGAAAGCCCAGCGAGCCTGGACTTCAGCTCGTCGGCAGCCTGATTGGTGAAGGTGATCGCGACCGTGTTCTTCGGAGAGACCTCGGGGTCCATGGCGCGAAACGCGATGCGACGAGTTAGAACGGTTGTTTTTCCGCTGCCGGGCCCGGCCACGATGCACAGCAGTTGGGCCGGGTCCGTCACCGCCTCGGTCTGCTCGACGGTGAGACCGCGCAGGTATGGTAGGTCGTCCATATGTCCGCCTTGTGGCCGGTAGTCGTTCTAAATGGCCGCGATGCGACGAGAAAGCCTGATGGGAGCTATGACCATGGTCTCGGCGGGCTCTGCACAGCAGAACCATGACTCAGTCAGCTTAGGAACTGACCGCTCCTGCTCCCGGCTGTAATCGAAGTCCTTCGCGACAAAGCCCAGGTAAGAGCAGGCAAGCCGGTACATTTGCTCGAAGATCTGCCAGTTGGCCAACGATTCAAGCCAGCCGGGAAGCCGGGAGGAAAGCTCGGCCTGCAGGGCGTCGAGTTCCGGCCATGGTGATTGCCAGGCATAGGAAAGCGGCTCGCTTTCCGAACCGTGGAAAAGGCCCCGGGTGGCGGGCTCGTCCAGCAGGAGGGACCCCGCGGGCACCAGGAGGCGGATAGTGAACTGGATCGGATCCACGTTGCCGATCAACTCCTGGTCATGGACAAACTCGAACAGATCGATGATTTCGGAGGGTGATGTCCACGGCGTGAATGGCAGTAGTGAGGGGCGCAGCTCGATCCCGACCTCGCGGCATGCGCGCACCGCCTCGGCCATTTGGGAACGGGAGTGCCCCTTGCGCAATTTCACCAGTACCTCCTCCGAGGTGTGTTCGAAGGCGGAGACGATGAAGGCACATCCCAGGTCGGCCAGCTCCCGCAGGAGCTCCCGATGCTCCAGAAGGTGTTCGACCTTGATCGTGGCGTCGAAAGTCAATTCGGGGTGAGACCCGTGCATGGCCCGCAGGATACGCATCGAGTGAGCGGGGGCGTTGAAGAAGTCGGGATCCCCGAAGGTAATGTGCGCCGCCCCCATTCCCACCAGCTGGTCGATGTCTTTCAGGACCCACTCGGGCTTGTTTATTCGGATGCGTCCCTGGTACACGGTGGGAACCGGACAGTGGGCGCAAGTGTGCATACACCCGCGAGAGGCTTCGGTATAGCCCGTAAGGCGTTCATTACCGCCGACCGACAGCTTGGCGTATGCGTCCAGAGGAGGGAGGAGGGAGCGGTTCAGGACGGCCGGCTCCATTTGGAGACTCTCACGAGTGCGCGTCACTGATTTGGCGTCTCCGCCGAAACCTTCCTCCCGCCCAAGGTGGTCAACCCATTCCACTACGTCGGAGACCGTTTCTCCGCTGGCCAGTAGGCCCACCGATGGAGGGAGGTCGGCGCGGGAAAGGTTAACTGCGTAAAGTCCGAAAAGTGCAATTGGCAGATCGGGAAGTTCGTCGAATACCTTCTCCATGAGGCCCAACGCGATCGCGCTGGCAGTGTGCATCGGCACAGAGATTAACAGCGCATCGTGACCGTTGAGAGCGGAGAGGACGTCACCTGAGCCGGCCCGATCGTAGTCGAAGACCTGTGCTTCGTGACCGGCGGCCGCAAGGGAACCGGCCAGGGCGAGGCTCGAGAGCGGCTGATGACCCAATTCGTATAGCGACGCGATGAGAACCTTCATTAGAAAAACCCTAAGCGTCCACTGCGACGTCGGGGTCGATCTCGAAGTGCAGCAGCTTGCGAGCTTCCCTGAGCGCGGCCACAACGGCGCCGGAGCCCGGCGCTTTGGCGAAGATAAAGCCGAGGTATCGGTTGTCCCAGGGGAGTGGCGTTACGGGCGTTCCAACCGGGACCGTGACCTCGACTCCGTTCACAAACCGCAAGCGCGATGCTTCCTGGACGCCGGATACCGCACGCAGCACCCCACGCGCCTCGACCGGGATCATGAAGACCCCCGAGGCCTGGCGTTCTCGATCAGTGGAACTCAACTCCTGGCCCATTGCATTAGCCAGTATCAACTCCTCCAGGGTTGTGGAGAATGCAAAGGAGAGCGCATCCGAGCAATGCCCCCCGATGGATCGCGCCGCGACGTCGATGGGAACGCACCTTCCATCGGAGCCCACTCGTACCTCCGCGTGCACCGGGCCGTCAGGCAGGGAGAGGGCGCGCGCCACCGCTGAAACGGTTGCCACGATGGCCTCGGTGGTGGGCCCGCTTGCTCTCGGCGGCGTTACGTAGATTGTTTCGGCAAAGACGGGGCCGACAAGGGGGTCGGGCTTTTCGAAGATTGCCAGCACATTCATCGCTCCGTGGATGATCATGCCTTCGACCGCGTACTCGTCGCCATCGATGTATTCCTCGGCGAGGATCTCGTTCCCGGGGGTCTTCATCTTCTCCCCTGCGGCCCTTGCTATCTCCACAGAACGGGCAAGTTCATTTTGATTCCGAGCGAGGGTGACGCCTATGGATCCGGATCCCTTGGTTGGCTTGACCACTAACGGGAATCCAATGTCCCTCAGCGCCGCGTGGTCCGAAGAGTCTGCCGCCGGAAGTCTGACCCACCTGGGTTGGGGAATTTCGGCGGCGGAGAGTGCCGTTCGAAGCCCCGCCTTGTCCCGAGTCGCGAGAATGCCCTCGAGGCCCTGGCCACTCCCCGTAAGGCTCGCGTTGGTGAGAGCCGCAATCTCCACGCCCCCCTCGTCGATTGCCAAAGCATGGTTTATTCCATAGCTGCGCGCGAGCGAGGCAAGCTCCTCTGCGGCCGAGGGGGCATCGCAGAAGTCCAGGCGGTCAAAGACCATTCCGAGGTGGTCGGGCGCGCGCATCTCCGAATCCGTCGCTATCGCGACCTGGACTCCTAGCCTGCGCGCAGCCTCCAGGAAGCGTTGGGCGCGGTACGTATTAGAGGGCACCACCAAAAGCAATTTGTCCAATGCACCTATCATTGTAGTTAGAGAAGCGAGCCGGACTTCGAGGTGTGTCGGCGACGAAAGGTTGGTTGGTATGGCTGAGATGGTCTTGGAGCTCTCGGAAGAGGCCAAGGAGCTGGTCAGGTCGGTTCTTGCTGAGGAGTCGGATCCTGAGAGCCTTGCCCTATGGGTCGAGGTGGCAGGCCAGGACGGTACTACTTACAACTACGACGTCTACTTTCAGGCAGCGGCTGACGCCGGCCTGTTGGACGTAGTTGAAAATGTCGCCCCCGGCCTTCGTGTCGTGGTTCCACAGGCCAGCGTCGATAGTCTCCGAGGAAGCCGCCTGGAGGTCAGTTCCGACGACGGCGGCTTGGTGATCATCAATCCGAACTCTCCGCCTTCGGCGCCAGGCGCTCCGGAGGGCTTTGAGGACGCGACCCTCGAAGGAGAGCTGGCGGAACGCATAATCGCGATCCTGGCAGACGAGGTTAACCCGGCAATCGCCAGCCATGGAGGCCGCGCCGACCTGGTCGGCGTAACCGGAAGCACCGCTTTCGTGCGCCTATCCGGCGGTTGCCAAGGATGTGGCCTTGCCGCGGTGACTCTCTCCCAGGGTATCGAGGTCTCGATCCGCGAAGGTGCACCCGAGATCACGGAGGTGATCGACGTCACGGACCACCTATCCGGCACCAATCCTTACTACCAGTCGTCCAAGAAGTAGCCTGGTCCGTCGCGGAGCGGATTCTCCTCGCCACGCGAGGAAGCTCGGAGCCGGGGCCTGGGGTTTAGATGAGCGTTGACGAAGCACGAAGCGGCCGTGAATGGCTGGACGCGTTGGAGCAGCTTGCCTGGCGGAGATTGCTGCGCACCAACGCGCTGCTGCTCGGCCGGCTCGATGCTGAGTTGGTTGCGGCACACTCTATGACGCTCGCCGAGTACGAGGTTTTGGTGCATCTCTCCGAAGCCGAGGGAAGCCAGCTGCGGATGTCCGCGCTCGCCGAGCTCGCCTTGGTGTCGAGATCGGGCCTAACCCGCCGGGTGGAGTCGATGGCGGCCCGAGGCTTGGTATCTAAAGAGATCTGCCCGTCGGATCGGCGAGGGATGATTGCGCACCTGACAGACCTGGGACGCAAGCGTCTCGAAGAGGCTGTTCCGACTCACGTTGCCGGGGTGCGACGCTATCTTCTCGCAGGGCTCTCCAAGAAGGACGTTGGCGAATTGGCGCGCCTGCTCGAAGTGCCGCTTTCGCACCTCGAAATTCCTTAGCCTGCACCTGCGGCCGCCCTAAGCAGTTCATTTCGTCGTGGTTGTCGCCCCGATCGTTGTCGTTGTCGGCGGGTTTGTCGTCGTGGTCGAGGCCGAGGTCGTAGATGTGGCGCTCACCGGCCGGCTACTAGTGGTCGTCGAACTGGTAGTGGCTGTAGCCACCGCCGCAGTGGTGGTGGCGCTGGTGTCGCTGGTGGTAGAAGTCGGCGCCTGCACTGGCGTCAGCGGTCCGAAAGGCGGGTTCGAGTATACGCTGAGCGCGTTCGGGACCGAAGGGTGCCTTTGCCCTACCCCTCCGGCGCCAAATGCCTCGAGTACGTTCGTGGTGATTGCGAGAGTGGCTGGATCGGGGCATTCTCCGACTGCAGGAATGCACGCCGGTGCGAGTGTGGCAACCCAATTAGCGGTTCCGGTGGCGAATACGCCGCCTCCGCTTGGGGTGCTGTAGTAGGTCATGTCCGAGAAGTAGGGCTGGTTCCTGCATAGTACCGGGGAGTTGGCGAGGATCTCGAGGTTGGCGGGATGCGGGCTGCTGGGAATGAAGCCGTCGAATTCAGAGCCGATCAGATGTGGGATCTCCGAGCCAAATCCCAGGCCTGATCCCTGGAATATCCATGACTGCGGATCTGTGATGATCATCGGATAGTTGACTGGGAAGCATTGGTACTGCACGCCGATGAGGGAACTCTCGGGCCGTGCGTCGGGGAACGCAGGCCAGTTGGCCGTGACTCTTGCGTTGTCCTTTCCGAACAATGGGTCCTGGTATGGGTTGCGGTAGTTGATTTCGATCCTGTCGGGCCCGAGCGGCGACGCGGCAAACCGGATTCGACGGAATATGGCGTTGGCTCCGAGGAACATGAGGCTTCCGCCATGGTTAACGGAGTTCCTCAGCGCTTGGCGCATGGTGACCGAATAGTACTCGTCATGGCCGAGCGATACGAGGACGTGGTGATTGAGAGTCAGCGTGGGGTGCTGTTCAAGGAAGACAGAGGTAACGTAGGTGACGTTCAGCCCCAGCTTCTCGACCAACTCAACCACCGGAAGCTCATTGCCGATGAAGTCTCCGGCGCCAGCCCCATAGCCGTAAGGACGATCGAAAGAGACCTTGGTGGCCCGGTCCGGCCAATTCGAAGCCGGCCCATGGTACAGGGAGTAGCCGCCCCAGGCGTTATAAGCCTGCCAATCGGTAACGGCATTCAATACGACAACGGCCGCGTTCGACGCCGGATCAATGACGGTGAGTGGGATGTATTGTGCGTCGCCGTTTGAGGCAACAAGCTTGAGCAGGTAGTCTCCGGGAACGAAGGCGCTTGTGACATGCATCTGCACAAGGGGTTTCCAATTGGAGCACTCCACCGTGTTCGATGGCGCCAGCATTGGACACGGTGGTTGGACCAGGCCCTTAATGGTGGGCGAGGTCCAGACGAGCCTACCGAGCAAACCTTGATACCATCCCATTCGGAATGCGGTGACGGTGAAACTTGGGGCGGTGGTCGTGATGTACAGAGGGATGGTCTGTCCAACGAGCGCATAGGTACTGCCGGCAAAACCGGAGATGACCTTTGAATTCGCGTTACTGCCGATCCTCCACGCCGAGGTGCCGGGTAACGAGTTCTGCTGCTTTACCGCCGCCGAGTAGAGCGGCCCTGGGGAGAGCGAGGGCACGGTTGCGCTGGGCCGGGAGGTGGTGGTAGTGGTCGGCCTCTCGCTGGAGGTGGTGGTTACGGATGCCTTGGCGGGCTTAGGACGGCCGCCAGGTTCCAATGTGAGCACCGTCGCGGCGATTAGGGCAGCCAAGGCAAGGGTGATGGCGGGAGCGACGAAGGCAGGCCGCTTCCAAAGCCTTCGCCCCGGTGTCCTGATCGCGTGGGCTCCCTTACCGGTCTTCATTCCAGCATCCAGGAGCGAAAGCTCGCCAGCTCTTCGCTGGAAAGGCCGAGCGAGAGGAGGTACTCTTCGGCACCACCGTGCGAAGTGTCAAGCCAGTCGAGCACGCGGGCGAGATTTTCCGGCTTGGCACTGAGTACCACGGGTGGCAGGTCGTTCATTCGTCGGGCCAGGTCGGGAAATTCGGCCTCCAGCCATTCCAGTGCCTCGCCCATGGCCAGTTCGGTCATCGAGTAGTCCGAGAGGACGTGTTCGCGGTCGACGCCGAGCACCTCCAGAGTGATCGCGGCGACGAGGCCCGTCCTGTCTTTGCCGGCCACGCAGTGGAATACTGCCGGCGCCGCCTCGGCGCGCACCAAGCGAGCGAACACCTGGCGGATGCCTGCGCTGCCTTCTGTCAGGATCTGGCGGTAGCGGAGAAAGATGTAGTCCTGTGCACCGTCTCCGCGCGCCTGTGCGTGATCGGCGGAGATGTCGATTAACGAGTTTTGGTAATAGTCGATGGCGAGCTTCTCGGCGGGGAAGCGTCCACGGGCTGCCTCCGCCTCGGTGCGAAGATCGATCACTGTCCTTATGCCCAGCTCCGCGAGGCGGGCCAGGTCTCCGTCGCTCAGTCTGAAAAGGTCGTCCGATCGGAAAAGCTTGCCCCGGCGCAGCTTCTTGTGGCCTCGTGCCCTGTAGCCGCCAAGGTCACGAAAGTTGAAGGCCCGCTCCAGCGGTATGCGCCTGTCCGGCTCGTCTGGTGCCATTTCACGAAGCTGCTCGTGCATTCCCACCCCAACCGGTTCCGGATCTACACTCTCCGATACGAACTTAGACCAGAGGCGGGCGAAGTGATACAAACCGATCGCGCACCGGGGCTTTTGAGGCGGTAGCGCTTATCGGTCTTTCAGATTCACATCTGGCGCTCCGATAACATTGCGGAAGGAAATGAGGAGTCGCTGCTATGCGATTAGTGCCGAAACTGCGGTCTGACGTAGTTCTGTCCGCCGCCATCGCGATTGGATTCCTTGTCGTCTCGCTGGGCATCTCGACTGGGGCGCAAGTTTTCTTCCCGCTACACGGCTGGCTCTACGCGGCGGACTTCTTCGCCCTCATGCGTGACGCACACACAATTCTCTGGGGCGGCTTCGGAATTCTGTACGCACCTGGTATCGGCCAGACCGCCCATCCCTTTGGCGCGCTCAGTCTTGTACCCCTGGCTGAGTTCTCGAGCCTGATGCACTACGTCGAGCCCTATCCCTATCCGCTTCTCCGACCGGTCATCTGGCTATGGAGCCTGGGCTACATGAGTATCTTCCTGTTCGTATACGTGCTGGCCGTCCTGCGCGCATATCGTCGGTTGGGTCTGCCCGAATCTCGCCGTCGTTGGATAGCCGGAAGCTCCGCCCTTCTCGCCGCATTTTGTCTTTTCCCGTGGGGGCATCCGGAGGATGTCGCGGCCATGGCGCTCTCCCTGTTCGCCTTCGCTGACCTTCTTGACGACCGGACGACGCGCGGTGCGTACCTCGCGGGAGCCGCGGTCGCGTTCCAACCCCAGATGCTGCTATTTCTGATGCCGCTTGCCCTGCTCCGATTGAAGGGATTCACGCGCCTGGCTGCCTTTGCAGCTAGGGCTGCAGTGATCCCACTGGCAGTTGCGCTCCCGGCAATGGCAGGCGACTGGTCGGGTTCGTTGTCGGGGATCGTATCTGAGGCGCAAACCGGCAAACTGCGTTTCAACCGACCTACGCTATGGGACTCACTGCTGCAGTTTCACCACGGCACAATTTCGGCGAGTGGATTCAGGGTCGCGATGTTGCTGATGGCTCTTGCCGTTGGGCTTGTTCTGCGCTGGATGTGGCGCGCCAAGCTGGTCGACGCTCGCACACTCCTGGCCATTTGCACCTCAGCCCTGGCGCTGCGCGCCTTTCTCGAGCCCACGGAGGTTGCATACTACCTCTGCCCGTATCTCGCGCTCGGTGCGATTTCCGTCGTAGGCATTTATCGCAGGAAGCGCTTAGCTGCTGTGGCCTGGAGTGCTTTTGGGCTTGGGCAGCTGGGTGTCGCTATGTCCCGGGTTTCGGCACTCAGTTATTCACTCACCCTCTGGCCGCTGGCGCTGGCAGGTGTCACAGCAGTGTTAATGAGTATTCCTCCAGCCGAGCGCGGTGAGGTTATTTGGGCCGGGCCGGGCCGGGCCGGTGGCCTTGCCCAAGAGCCTGATCCAGATGGCCAAGGGGCGCTGGAAGAGGTGCGCGGTTGAGGGGGTTCGAGGTTGCGGTCGCAGTAATTATCGGCCTGGTTGTCGGCTCGTTTCTCAACGTCGTCATCTACCGGGTACCACGTGGGGAGTCGATTGTCACCCCGCCGTCCAGGTGCCCCAGGTGCGGTCATCGCCTTTCGGCCTGGGAAAACATCCCCGTAGTCTCCTTCCTGGTGCTACGAGCGCGATGCCGGGCCTGTCATCAACCCATCTCGTGGCGGTATCCGCTGGTGGAGTTGCTTGCCGGGGTCGCCTTTGCTGCTCTCGCTCTGCGTTACTCCAATCCGCTTTTGCTCACCGGACTCTGTATTTTCGCGGCGGTGCTTATCGCGGAAGCCATCATTGACCTAGACACCCGCAAGCTTCCCCGACGCGTCATATATATTGCTACGCCCCTTTCCCTGGCCTTCCTGCTCGGCGATGCGCTTTATTCGAGCAACTCGCGCATGGCGGTAGATGCCGCACTCGGGGCGGTTCTGGCGGGGGCTGTCTTCGGCGTAATCCACTTGATCGCTCCTAGATCAATGGGGTTCGGGGACGTTAGATTCGCAGCATATATAGGTATTAACCTGGGATTTCTAGGCATTGCCGCCGTGGTCTACTTTCTCTACGGAGCCTTTATCTTTGGGGCGCTGTTCGGGGTGGCTTTCGCGTTGTTCAAATCAAAGACTCTCAAAGTGGCGATTCCGTTTGGGCCATTCATGGCATTGGCAGCCCTCCTTTCGGCTTTGGCGGCCGGATTGATTCGTGTACTGTAGGAGTCTGAGCCCTACCGAAGCGGGTCGCTGAGGCGAAGGGGCGCTTTTGAGAAATGGTCGCAATGTGCGGTAAGCGGCGGTGCAGTTACACCGTTGAAATTTTTTCTATGTTGGCGAGAAAATCCCTACATTCCCTTGGCTCTCGTGACGATTTGAGAGTATGCTGTGCTCGCCTTGTTGAAGTTGTGGAATATGTTGAAGATGTCCAACATGTTGCAGAGCAGCACCAACATGTGCGCTGGCCAGCGGAAGTAGCGGGAGTGGGCTTCGATGGAAGAGCTGATGCGAGTGAGGGAAGTGGCCGACGTCATGAAGGTTTCCACCACGACGGTATACAGGCTGATCGCCTCGCAGGAGCTCCCCGCCAGCAGGGTTGGCAAGGCCTGGCGCGTAAAGCGCTCCGACGTGGCCCGTTACCTCAAGCAGGGAGGCAACTGATTTGAGGCGTGTCGTTGGAATTGACATCGGCGCCTTCTCGGTCAAGGCTGTCGAGCTTGAATATGATGCGGGGCATAAGCCGACCGTGTCTAATTTTGGACTGGTCACCCTTCCCAAGGGTGCCGTCGTAGGTGGTGACATTCGCGACCACGGCGCGGTCATCGAGGCAATGCGCCGCATGTGGTCGGACGGCAACTTCAAGTCAAAGGAAGTTTGCGTCGGCCTCTCCGGCTCACGTGTCTACCTGCGTGATCTCGAGTTCCCGAGCATGGAGGACGAGGATCTTCTCTCGTCCGTGCGGTTCGAAGCCACGACCTTCCTGCCTGGCGACACGAGCGAGTACGAGGTCGACTTCGAGTATCCGAAGGGTCGGCGGGTGGTCCGTGAAGACGGCACCCTCACGATTCACCTGGCGGCCACGGACAATGCGTTACTGACCGACTACAAGAGCGTCGTCCAGGATGCGGGCCTGCGCCTTGCCTCGGTGGACGCCTCCTTCCTGGCGTTGGTGCGTGCTGTCATCCTGCAAGAGGCCCAGCGCTCAGGCGAGGTCGTCGGCACCAACGGCCGTCGCCGCGGATCGTCGGTAAGAATTGTCGATCCAGTCGTGGAGACCACTGAGCTAGGCGGAAACCCGGAGGAAGAGCGTACGCTCGCCTTCCCGGTCGCCGGAGGAGCCATGCGGGAAAAAATTCTCGCGGTGGTTTCGGTCGGGGCAGACAGTATCAATATCGGCATCGCAGAAAATGGAATGCTCACCTTGGCGCGTTCCATCGAGGACCGGGCGGGCGATGCGGTGACGGCCGCGATAGCCGAGCGTTTCGACCTGTCGGAGACCGAGGCAGAGTCGTTGAAGCGGGCCCTTGGGCTTTTCACGCCCGTTCCCGAGGAGCTCGCTGCTCGGGTGGACAGGGATGAGCTCGATCGATTGGTCGCGGTAAGGGTCAGCGACATCTCGTCATCGATTTCCACCACCCTTAGCTCCTACCTCTTCCAAAAGGAGAATCCAGCCGAGGTCAAAGTCCTCGTTTGCGGCGGCGGTTCGCTCGCCTTCGGCTTCTTCGACTCCCTGCGCCAGGGGTTGGCACCCGAGGTCGTCCTCGAGCGCCTCGACCTTCTCGAATTGGTCGACTTCAACGTTCCGGAGATGCTGGCGGCGGACAAGGACAGGGTTACGGGCGTAATGCCCGAGGCCTTGGCTCTGGCGCTTGGCCGGTGGATCGCCGCCGATGGCACGCGGGTGATCAACCTCCTGGGCGGGGAAGCCGAGGACGCACGACGCGTGCGTCGAGATCTGGCCGTCGCCGGGGTATGCCTGCTCGCTGTGCTTCTGGTCCTGGGCGGCTTAACCGCCCTAAGGTCCAGCCAGTTGAACAACGCGAATAACCAGGTTTCAGCGGCGCAGGTACAGCTTTCTCAGGAGCAGGCGCAATTGGCACGCCTTGCGCCCGTGGCTCAGGTCAAGGCCAATCTGGCCAAGCAGCAAAGCACCTTGCAAAGTCTTCTTGTGAACGATGTGCAGTGGCCAATCCTGGTGAACAGCCTCGACACGGCCACTCCGCCCGATGTGTGGTGGACCAGTCTCAGCGGTCAGGCACCAACGGGTGCGACGCCAGGGACAATCAGCTTCGCTGGCCAAGGCTGCTCGCAGAAGGCACCGGCCCACTGGCTGAATGACCTGGCCACGATGCCAGGTTTGCTGGATCCGTGGGTTTCCTCTTCGACGGCATCAACCGGGCAGATGTGCATCAACGAATCTTCGGTTGACGCTCCAAACAACGTGGTCGTGTCCTTCGACTCGACGGCTACGCTCGCAGCCAGCGTCACGCCGAGTCGATACCAGGCCTACCTTACCGGGGAGGGCATTTCGCAATGAAGTCGATGATGAGCAGGCGGATGATATTCGCGGTAGCGCTTCTGGTTGGCGTGGTGTTCATCGGGGCCTTCGTCTTTCTCATTTGGATACCCAAAGGCAAGGAGATCTCCTCGGCCAACCTCCAGCTCGCATCGCTACAGAGCGAGCAAGCCAGTGCACGGGCAGAGGTGGCGACCCTGGAGGCATTCAAGGCGCAGCTTCCGACAGCCAAGGCTGAGCTCGCCCGGCTTACAACAGCGATCCCGCAGTACCCGCAACTCGCCGACTTTATCCTCATGGTCAACCAAATCTCCAATGAGAGCGGCATCAGCTTCATCGCGATCAGTCCGGCCCAGCCGGCTCCCCAGGCCCCGCAGGTACCGAGTGCCGCTGCATCGTCATTGCCCGCTGCCGTAAGCGTGGGCATCCAGATCAAGGGCGGCTACTTCCAGGTCCTGGATTTCTTGAATCGTCTGGACAACCTTCCACGTCTTGTGGTCACAAGCTCTGTTAGCCTCTCTGGATCTGGAACCCAGGCCGGGCCACTGGTGAATGGTTCGCAGGTAAGCGCGTCGTTGCAGGCGCGAATCTACACGCAGAACATCCCGGTGGGCACCCCGGGAGTGCCAATTTCCTCGACCACAACCACCACAGCTCCTGCGGGCACGACCACAACCACCGCAGCGGGCTAGAAGGTGAGGTAGCAGATGTCTCAAAACAGCACCGAGTTGATCCCCACCGAGGAGAGCTCGAACGACCTCGAGCCCAAGCATGGCTTCTTCGGCCGACTTTCAACCGGTTCGAAGGTCCTGATGGTGATATTGGCTGTGGTTTTGATAATTGCCCTGGTGTATGCCGCCTCCAAGATCTTTAGCTCTTCGAGCAGCAGCTCTCCGACCCTCCCGCCAGTGGGATCGCCGGTGACATCCCAGGCCACTACCACCACCGGTGCCACTGTGACCACATTTGCGGGCTCCTACGGTAATCGAGATCCGTTCGTTCCCTTGGTGGCCGCCACCGTTACAACCACAGCGAGCGCCCCGACGACTACGACCAGCGCTCCTAGTGGCGTGGTGGTCCCCACGACCGCAACGACGGTGGCGAGCCAGATCTCTCTGGTCTCGGTCTCGCCGGCGGGGACCTCGCCGACTGCCGAGGTCATGGTTGGCTCGACTTCTTACCCCGGCCTAACAGTGGGGACAACCTTCGACAACGGCGCGTACAAGGTCACCGCAATTAATCAGTCGACGGCTTGTGCGACGTTGACCAACGGCGGATCCAGCAACTTCCAGCTCTGCACCGGACAGGCGGTTCTGAAGTAGGCCCTGGCCTGCCAAGAGACTGCTGAACCTGGGTGGGCTAGGCTGTGTCGACATGATTCGATACTTGACGGCGGGCGAGTCCCACGGTTCCGGGCTGGTCGTGATTCTGGAGGGTGTCCCGGCTGGGTTGGCTCTGACCGAGGACGACTTTCAAGGCGAGCTCACCAGGCGGAGGCTTGGTTATGGGCGTGGGCCGCGCATGCGCTTCGAACGCGACGAGCTGAGCCTTGTGGGTGGAATACGTCACGGGCGCACGCTTGGATCGCCGATCGCCGTGGAGATCCGCAATACCGAATGGCCGAAGTGGGAAGACGAGATGTCTCCTGCGCCAGGGTCCCCTGGCAAAGTGCTAACCAAGCCGCGCCCGGGTCATGCCGACCTCGCGGGAATGCTCAAGTATGGCTTTGAGGATGCGCGCGACGTGCTCGAACGAGCCAGTGCCCGTGAGACGGCTGCGCGAGTTGTCGCCGGTACCGTCGCCAAGGCGCTGTTGGCCGAGATGGGCGTCAGCGTTGTTTCGCACGTCACCCAGATGGGGTCGGTGGAGGCAAAGGGCGGGACGCTTCCTACCGCGGGGGACTTGGAGGCCATCGACTCGTCCCCGGTTCGTTGCATTGACCCGCTCGCCGAGGAAGCAATGATCGCTGAGATCAAGGCCGCTGCCAAGGTGGGGGATTCGCTAGGTGGAGCTGCTCAGGTCGTGGCCTGGGGCGTGCCCGTTGGCCTGGGATCACACGTGCACTGGGATCGCCGCATCGACGGGCTGCTCGCCTTTGCGTTGATGAGCATCCAGGCGGTTAAGGCGGTTTCGATCGGGGAGGGCCTTGACATCTCTTATCGACGGGGGTCGGAGGCACACGACGCCATCCATTGGAGTGACGAGCGGGCCGACTATTACCGCGATACGTGGCGCGCTGGCGGGATCGAGGGGGGCATGACCACGGGTGGGCCGGTTGTTGCCACCGCCTGGATGAAACCCCTGGCCACTTTGAATCGTCCGGTGCTCGAGACCGTCGACGTCAAGTCCAAGGAGTCGACTCTCTCTTTCAAGGAGCGGACCGACGTGACTGCCGTTCCCGCCATGGGTGTCGTTGCCGAGACCATGGTAGCCCTCGTCCTGGCCTCGGAGGCCATGCGTAAGTTCGGTGGTGATTCGGTCGCGGAGTTCAAGCGGAACCATGACGCCTACTTGGCAGCACTCGGCCAAACCCCGTCGGCTGCCCGCCGGCCGGGTGACTGAGCCGCGGCCTCAGGTGCCCGCTGTGGTTGCCCTGGCCGGAATGCCCGGCGCGGGGAAGTCCACGCTCGCGGCGGCTCTGGCGTCCGCTTTGGATCTGCGTGTTGCCGACCTGGACGAGGAGATTGCGCTTCGGGAAGGAGCCAGTGTCGCCGAGATCTTCCGCCGCCACGGCGAAGGTGGGTTTCGGGACCGTGAGGTGGCCGAGCTTGCCGAGCTCCTTAGCCGACCGGACGGAACTCCCCTGGTAATCGCGCTCGGCGGAGGCACCGGTGTTGCCGACAGGCGTAGCGCGGAACTGCTCCGCGGTCGCGCCCGGGTGATCTATCTTTGGTGCACGCCTGCCTACCTGCTGGTAGCGCTCCAGGACGAGCAGGAACGTATGAAGCGGCCGCTACTCGCTGAAGGTGACATGAAAGAAAGGTTGGAGCGCCTTTACGGGGAGCGCCACCGCCGCTATCTCGAGCTGGCTGATCTGGTGCTTGGCCCGGATCTTCCTTGGGAAGATTTGCGCGCGAGGGCGCTCACCGAGCTGCGCGAGTGGTTTGGGGCAATCGGCTCCGCTGCCGGGGAGGTGAGCTGATCGTGGAGACCATCGAAGTGGAGCTTGGTGAGCGTAGTTACGCGATCACCATTGGGGTGGGAGCACTGGAGCGGGTGCGCGACTTCGTTCCACCGGGGGTCGCCAAGGTCGCGGTCGTCACGCAGAACAACATCCCTCATCGGCCGGATTTGGGTGATCTCGACTCACGCATCTTCACGGTTCCGGATGGCGAAGATGCCAAGTCGATGTCGGTGGCGGCGGAACTCGCTGAGGGAATTGCCGAGTTTGGCTTGTCGCGGTCGGATCTGGTCGTGGCTGTTGGCGGGGGAGTGGTGACCGACCTGGCCGGCTTTGTCGCGTCAGTGTATTTTCGCGGCATCCGCTATCTCAACGTTGCAACGACCCTTCTTGCGCAGGTGGATGCCGCTATCGGCGGTAAGACGGGCGTGAACCTGTCCGCCGGCAAGAACCTGGTGGGGTCGTTCTGGCAGCCAAGCGCGGTGATATGCGACGTGGCAACGCTTTCGACCCTGAATCCACGCGAGTACCGAAGCGGATTGGGCGAAATGGCCAAATACGAGTTTCTTGGTTCGGGGCGGCTGGACATCGAGGATCTCGAATCGGCCGTTGCCCGTTGCGCGGCCATCAAGGCGGATTATGTCGCGGGCGATGAGAGAGAGGGCGGAAGGCGCGCGCTCCTGAATTACGGGCATACCATGGGTCACGCGGTCGAGGCTCTCGGGCTTGCCGGCAGGGGTGAGCGGCTATACCATGGCGAGGCAGTCGCCATTGGACTGGTCTTCGCCGCGCACCTCGCCCACGCTCTCGGCCGGATTGGCAACAAGGAGCTGAACGCGCACTACGAGGTGGTGGAGCGGATGGGGTTGCCAAGTCGACTTCCGGCCGGACTCGACGTCGAAGATACCTTTTCGTTTCTAGAACGCGACAAGAAGGCGATGGGGTCGATGACCTTCGTGCTTGGGAGTGGCGCTGTCGATGGGCTCGAGGTGGTGCGCGGAGTTGGCCGGGATGACGTGCGCCGCGCGTGGCAGGAGATGCGCGAAGCCAATGCGCGGTAAATGCGATTGGGGCCGACGTGGCCTTGCGGGTTAGGTTCGTAGCGTGAGAGACATCATCTACCTCTTCGGCCCGAATCTCGATCGTCTTGGTACCCGCGATCCCGCTGTATACGGGTCGGCGACCTTGGCCGATCTCGAGGCCGGATGTATCGATGCCGCCGCGAGGCACGGTCTGTCCGCTGAGGTTCTCCAATCGAATCGCGAGGCAGAACTGGTCGATGCAGTCCATGCCGCGGTTGCGCGGAACCGGGCAATCGTGATCAACCCCGGAGCCCTGACCCACTACTCTTATTCGCTCGCCGATGCCCTGGCCATCTTTAGTGGCCCGAAGATAGAGGTGCATCTTTCGAACGTCTTCGCGCGAGAGCCGTGGAGGCACGTCTCGGTGGTGGCCCCGGTGGTCAACGGCACGATAGTTGGTCTCGGAGACGTCGGCTTCATGGTGGCAACCGAGGCAGTCGCGGCGCTGCTCAAGGCAAGCACTTAGCGTCCAGGCTCGGCGAGCCGCCTTGAGGGATGGTGTCGGCGCACATATCGCTAGCCTGTGCTTACTTGAATCGCTGTTCCTCAAGGATCGAGGTGTCCGGGTCGCATGAGAGCCAGCCCAACCGTCTTTGCCCCCGATAAGAAGCCTTGGTACCTACGTACCTGGGCCATCTCGGTGGCAGTGGTCATCGCCCTGGCGATCGTGGTGATATCGGACTACCCCCGCGCGGCGAACAAGGCTGACCGTGCGAGCGTTTACGCCGCCCTGCAGACCGAGATCTGGGGCGATGTTCAGTCTTGCAATGCGAGCCTGAACGACACCATCATCGCCGTGGGAGAAATTCTCTCGCACCAGAGCACGGATACGGTGACGGCCAACGAGATCGCCACCACGAACGAGCCCAACTGCAATCCCTCAGGGAGCTCCGACCTGTTGGACCTTGCTTCGATCAACGTTCCCAACCTGCTTGTGAACTATAAGATCAAGACGATCGTTTTCGATCTCGACAATTGGGCCTTCCCCAACGCGGCTGCCATAATCAATGACCTGAAAGGGCTTCTCGCTCATCCGAATTCCACTTCTCTAAGAGCCGATATTCTCCAGCGCCAGCAGCTGATGGACCAGCTTGCGTCTGAAAGCCAGGCCATGATGGACGCGAACTCGCACACCCTTGGGGTCCCGACCAAGCAGTTGAAACTGATAAACGTCAAGGATTACCCGGCTGCGATCCTGCGCTGATGAGGAACGTGCTCGAGCGGGGATAGTTAGGAGCCGGGCTGGCGCAGCCAAGGGGTGTGAACCAGAGCGGCCAGCAGCCCCTCGGGCGACAGGAAGCGTGTGACCCGCTGGCCCCAAGGCTCGGTCATGTCGTTGACCAGGGGTCGGTAGCCGGCCTCGCGTAGCTCGGCACTTGCCTCCTCGAGGTCTTCAACCTCGAATTCGATCCATGCTTGTGGGATGGGAATGTCCGGTGGCCAGGCAGCTTCGCCGAAGCAGGATTGAGCTGCATCGGAGAGGGACCATACCGCAAAGTGCTTTGATCCGTCCAAGGATTCCGTGTGCAGGTAGTCCCCCTCGACCTGTAGGTTGAGAGCGAGCAAATCCTGATAAAGTCTGCGCGATAGAGCCGGCCGAGCGGAGACCGGACCAAATCCGGCGACGAAAAGCACCCTCACCAGGACCACAGTAACAAATATCGGGTATCGACGGACGTCCGGGGGCGAGGTTACTCGCCGGCGCTGCTCTCAGGCCGGCGCGCCAAGCGTCCGAGTTCTCCGGCGATGCGGGAGAGCACGCCGTTCACGAACCTGGCTGCGGCGGGTTCGCCAAAGGTTTTGGCGAGCTCCACCGCCTCGTCGATCACGACAGCGGCACTCACCTGGCCGTCGATCAACTCCCAGATGGCCGCCTCCAGGATGCACACCGCCGTGATCGGGAGTCTTTCGAAACCCCACGTTATGCTGTGTTCCGCGATCCTGGCATCAAGTTCGGCCTGCATCGAGGAGACGCCGGACACGATCCTCGCCGTAAGCGCGTCAGCCACGCCCTCGCCTTCAGTTGCGAGCACTTCGCTGGGGGAAATTTCCTTGATACGAGCTTCGTAGAGGATGGAGATGGCCCGTTCGCGTGCCGACCGTCTTGACATGACGGCGCGCTGCGGGCTTGCACCGCGGTTGCGGTGCTCCCCCTTCTGGCTCATGCCCGGGTTATGTACTCGCCGGTGCGGGTATCCACCTTGATCTTTTCACCCTGTTCGATGAAGAGAGGGACCTGCACGACGATGCCTGTTTCCAAGGTGGCCGGCTTGCGCGCGCCGGAGACCCGGTCACCTTGCACGCCCGGTTCGGTGGCGGTGACGGTCAGCTCGACCGAAGCCGGCAATTCGACACCGACCACCACCCCGCTGTAGGTGGATACCGCAGCGGTATCGCCTTCCTTGAGGTATTGGCCGGCTGAACCCAGTTCATCTGCACCTACCTGGAGCTGCTCGTAAGAGACGTTGTCCATGAAGACGTAGTCGCCGCCCTCGCGATAGAGGAACTGCATGTCGCGTTTGTCGATGATGGCCTGCTCGACCTTTTCGTCAGCGCGGTAGGTTCGATCGATGACCGCCTTGGTCTTGACGTTTCTGAGCTTGGTGCGCACGAACGCCCCACCCTTGCCCGGCTTGACGTGCTGGAACTCGATTACCTGGAATAGCCCGTCGGGCAGCTCCAGCGTCATGCCATTCTTGAGGTCGTTGGTAGAGGTGGGTACGCCCATTGAAGCTCCGTGAGTGTGTTGGGAAGTGGTCCGCCGGGAAGAGAAATCGCGGATTTGCCTCAACCAGGTTAGCGGGCCGGCTACCGCCCCGGGCTACTTGGGCAGGCCGGTGAGTGGCCGCGACCCCGACGCGTCGACGAGCATGGTGTCTTCAATGCGCACTCCGAATTGTCCGCTTAGGTAAACCCCTGGTTCGACGGTGACCACCATGCCTTGGCGCAATACGTCTGACCCGCCGGCACGCAGAATGGGGTCCTCGTGGACCTCGAGGCCTATCGAATGGCCGGTGGCATGGGTGAAGCGAGGCGCAAGGTCCTTTGGCAGGGCACTCCTGCAGGCGGCGTCTATGGCTCCCACCTCCGACCCTGCGGTTAGAGCGTCGATTCCCGCACGCTGTGAGGCGAGTACCGCGTCATAGACACGCCGCATTTCCCGGCTCGCCGGCTCGCCCCCTACGAAGATGGTACGGGTGCAGTCCGAACGGTAGCCGGCGAATTCGGCACCGAAGTCGATAACGACGGCATCCCCGCCACGAACTCTCCGGGAGCCGGGGTGTGCGTGCGGAAGAGCTCCGTTGGGCCCCGACCCGATGATCGTCTCGAAGGCGGGGCCCCCCGACCCGAGTGACATCATCTTTGAGTTCAGCTCGGCGGCTATCTCGAGTTCCTGGACGCCATCCTGGATCGTCGGCACCACCGCCGCGAGGGCTCGGTCTGCGATCGACGCCGCGGTGGAGATGAGATCTATTTCATGCGGGTCCTTCACCCGGCGGAGGCGCTCCACGGCGCCTGAGCAATCGGCCGGCCGGTCACCGTGCCCGAGAGCGTCGACGAAGCTTTCATAGTCGCGGTGGGTGATAGCGGAATATTCGCAAAATATTTGTCCTCCTGCCGCGGCTAGCTCCGCCGCGAGGCCCAAGGCGCCTCCGCCCGCCTGGTCGAGCAACCGGGTTTGGATTGGGCTTGTCCCAAGCAGCTCGGCCAGCTCCACGTCGGCCTGATCGAGGTAGCGGCCGTCGGTGATGAGACTCACATTGATACCGGCTCCCCAGGTGATCACCGCCAGTGCGTTGGATCCGGAGAAGTTGGTGAGGTAGCGGCAGTTGGGGAGGGAGGATATCAGGGCACTGCCTCGCTCAGCTCTCCCCAGCTGGGAAAGGATTCCTACCGCCTGCTCAATGCGGCGCACAAAGGTCCCTGTCGGCGCGTGGCGCGCCAGCGGCTCTTCCTGTGGCACCGCGATACCTCCCCGACCGCCGATTAGATCATTCTTAGGATACTGTATGTATTTATCCGACGTTTGTCCGTACAAGCGCGGGGTGCAATCCGTTATGCTCGAAGCTGCGGCTATGGTCATAGCGGTCAAGCATTTCGAAGCCGCGGTCCGGCGCCAGCACGAAAGGCGGGTCTCCTCGCAGCATGAATTCCATTCCTGTAGCCGTCAAGACTGGATTCGGGTTGCGGACGGTTCGCGCATACGTGGCACTGATGAAGCCGCGCATAATCGAGCTTCTGCTTACCACTACTCTCCCCGCCATGGTCGTCGCCGAGCGCGGCCTTCCATCGCTGTCGCTGGTCTTGGTCACTCTCGCCGGCGGGACGCTTTCGGCTGGTGGCGCCAATGCGGTGAACATGTGGTTCGACCGCGACATCGACGCTGTGATGAAGCGTACCAAATCCCGTCCGCTCGTCACCGGGGAGATCACCCCCGCGGCAGGACTGGCTTTCGCGATTACCATCGAGGCGCTTTCGTTCTTGATGCTTTGGCGCTACGTCAACCTTCTCTCCGCGGTGCTCTCGCTGGCGGCTGCGCTATTCTACGTTTTTGTCTACACCATGTGGTTGAAGCGCTCCTCCAGCCAGAACATCGTTATCGGCGGTGCCGCCGGGGCTGCGCCGGTGCTGGTTGGATGGGCGGCGGTGCAGAACGACATCACCATGGCCGGAGTACTCATGTTCCTGGTCATCTTCCTATGGACCCCGCCACACTTCTGGGCACTCGCTTTTCGCTATCGTGAGGACTATTCAGCGGCCGGGGTCCCCATGCTCCCTTCGGTGGCGACCTTCAAGCGGACGGCAAGGGAGATCATCATCTACACCATCGCGATGGTGGTGGTGACCTTGCTTCTCGGCCCGGTTGCGCATCTGGGTGCGATCTATGAGGTGTCGGCAGCCATCCTCGGAGCCGGTTTCCTCTACTACGCCTTCAAGCTCCGTGCTTCTCAGAGCCCCAAGCTCGCCATGCGCGTTTTCAGTTATTCGATTACATACCTGACGCTCCTTTTCCTGGCAATGGGAGTCGATGTCCTTGTCCATCATTTCTGATCGGGATGCACCCGATACCCCGGCTGAGCCGAGGGGACACGCACCAAGACGAAAGGCGGCGGCTCTAGCAGTCGTTATTGTGCTCGCGGCTCTGGTGGGCTACGCGGTTATGAAGGCCACCCAGAGCGGTGCCACGGGTTCGGCGAATTTGCCGGGATCCGGAGTTCTAACGAGTTCGTCTCTAGTGGGTCAGAGCGCACCCACATTCAAGCTTCCCAGCCTCGCCGATTCGTCGCAGTCGGTGGCTCTGGGGCAGCTACTTGGCAAGCCGGTAGTGATCAACTTCTTTTCGCCTGCTTGCGTGCCCTGCCATGAAGAAATGCCAACCTTCGCGGCGCTTGGATCCAAGTACGCCGGCAAGATCAACTTCATAGGCGTGGCCGAAACCTCGGGTGCTTCGTCGGCTCTGCAGATGGTGCAGGCCGACCACGTGCCTTACCCGACGGTGCTCGACGCCAATGGGGATCTGGTCGGGCCCTATTTAATACCCGGCGTCCCCGTCACCGTCTTCGTGTCCGCCAAGGGAATCGTCAAGGGCTATGTGGCCGGGGCGATCTCGAACAAGACTCTGACGCAGCGCGTTACTGCGCTGCTTTCTTCCTAACTGCACCTTCCCCGCAGCTTGGGTCAGCGGTGTATCTGACTTAGACGCATGTACGCACTCCTTTTTCGGGCAGAAAAGGGCAGCTAGAAGGCCAGAAGCACCCGCCCTCCCCCTAACGGGTGAGTGTGCCCAGCAATTTCAAATTTGTTTCTCAGGCGCATCGTAAACAAAGTCCGGACATAGTAAGTTTGAACGCGAAGGTGAGGAAGGTCACATCTGTGTAGGGTCTTTGGTCCCTTCCGTGGCCCTCCGAGTCTTCACGGTAGTTATCGAAAGGGGTTAGATTGTCGAAAGGAGCTCGAGCGGCTCTCGTAGTCGTCGGCTTCGCGATCGCCTTGGCTCTCGTGGTCTACGGCGTCGTGGGCTGGCTGCTACATAAGCCGCCAACTATCTCCGCACAACCGTCTTCCACTCCCGGGGTAGTGAACGTCACAATGCAGGTCGACGGATCTGTGGGCACCGGCCCACATCCGAGCTGGGTTGGGTACCGGGTGCAGAATGCGAGTGGAAAGTGGGTCCGAACCACTGTCATTCAACTTCCAGCACATTCCGAAGTTCATTTCACCGTCTATCAGTATGACTCAGGCTCCGGATTCCGCAATCCTGTGTGGGACCAAGTCGCAGGTACTGTAGGCGGTGTTGCCTACCTCAACGGGAAGTCGGCCACTTATTTCAATGACCAAGTCGGCAACGGCATCGGCCACTCGTTCAACGTGCCTGCCCTGGGGATAAACGTCCCCTTTGCCGGAGTTAATGGCAATGCCAGCAACTTCTGCAATGCGGGTCCATGCACGATGAGCCAGTTGCACAACACCATCACGTTCGATATCAAGACCGGTAACCCGGGGACCTACCGCTGGCAGTGCTTTGTGCCCTGCGGCTTGGGCTTCCTCAACGGGAACGGTGGGCCTATGACGACCGTGGGGTACATGGGCGGATTCCTGAAGGTGGTGGCGTAAATGTCGCAGAACGCTCTCGATGACTCGAGATCCGTTGAGGCGACCAGGAAGGCGATACCCAAGCTCATAGCAGTTTGGATAGTTACCTCCCTGATCGGCTCACTGCTGGTGTGGTTCGTCCTAGGGCCGCATTTGCCGCCAGGAACGATGACTGACCAGGCTGCGGGTGCCCAGTTCGACATCAGGTTCGTGTCGACCCTGGTGCCGCCGGTACTGTTCTTCATCTGGATCTTCTTCGGTTACTCGCTCGTCAAGTGGCGCGTGAAGCCCGGCGAGGATCCGTTGGCTCCGGCTGCGGATTTCCGCGGGAACTCCAAGACCCAGGGTGCGTGGTATATCATCACGACCGTCCTGGTGCTCTTCCTGGCTGCGTTCGGCACGTATTTCCTGATTGTGCCCGCCGGTGCAGGCGGTGGCGAGGGTCCCAGCCCGATCTGGACACCCAAGACCAAGAACATGCTGCAGGTGCAGGTGATCGCCCAGCAATGGCGGTTCACCTATCGCTGGCCGCAGTTCGGCGGGATGGAGACGACGAGCATATATCTGCCGGTAAATACGGAGATTCAGTTCAACGTCACCAGCCTGGACGTGATCCACGACTTCTGGGCGTATCAGCTCGGGGTCAAGGCCGACGCCAATCCGGATGTCAACAACGTCGCCTTCACCAAGACTCAGCAGCTCGGCCGGTTTACGGTGCGCTGCGACGAGCTTTGTGGTGTTTGGCACGGTGCCATGTACAACTACGGGTACGTCGTCTCCCAGGCGCAGTTCCAGCAGTGGGCAACCCAGATGGAAGCGCAGAACGCCGCGGTCACCAAGCTGCTGCCCAAGTACGCGACCACCTATACGCCCTCGTATGCCGGCAACGGTGGCGGATATTATCCGCCGCAGGACCCGAATGCGAATCTTTAGTCATCTCCTGGCCGAGCGTGAGCTCGCCATGGAAAATGTTCACCTAATCGGAGGATTGCATTAATGGCAATTGACTACTCGAAAGCGACCGGCACCGGTTCTTCGAGCGGCGCGCCAGGTGGAGGCGGGGGTGGTCTGCTCAGACCGAGCATCATCACCGGCATCATCGGCGGTGTGATTGGATGGTTGCTCGGCCACTGGATAGGTAACTCCTTCACCCAGGGCTATCAGCAGGTTCAGGGTTCCGGGTCAAACGACATCGCGGAGTTCATGGGCTACATCTTCATGATCATTGGTTGGTTCGCCGGACTGGGCGCACTCAACTACCCGATTCAGAAGCTCTTCGGTGTCGAGCCTGAGGCTGAGGAGCCGGTGACGGAAAAGGGGTGGACGAAGTACTTCCGCTACACCCTGGATCACAAGACGGTGGGTGTGCAGTACCTCTTCGGTATGCTCGTCTACTTCTTCACCGCCGGCCTGCTCGCTCTGGCCATCAGGACCGAACTACTCTCGCCGACGTATCACATCTGGAGCCCTGACACCTACATCGAAATTGTGGGCGAGCATGGCACCATGATGATGATGATGATGACCTCGGTCGTCCTCGGCCCGTTCGGAAACTACGTGGTGCCCTTGATGATCGGCTCCAAGCGGGTGGCTTTCCCCCGTCTTGAGGCTCTTTCGTTCTGGTTCACCCCCATCTCCTACTTCATCCTCCTCTCCGGCCTTTGGCAGGGTGGCTTCCAGTCCGGATGGACCGGTTACGCTCCGCTCTCGGTCCAGCAGGGTGTTGGTCAGGACACTTATATCCTTGGCTTCGGCCTGCAGGGCCTGTCGATGGTCTGTGCCTCTACGAATATGGTGGCAACGATCATCAACTACAGGGCGCCAGGTATGTCCTGGAGCAGACTCCCGGTCATGGGGTGGTCGATGCTCTCGCTTGGCTTCACCATGATCCTGTCCATTCCGGTGCTGATCGATGGTCTGTATGTGCTGGCGCTTGACCGCACTGCCCAGACTTCACTTCTGTACTCGGGACACGGGGGATCATCGTTCCTGTGGGAGAATCTGTTCTGGTTCTTCGGCCATCCTGAGGTGTACTTGTTGGCAATACCCGGATTTGGCTTGGTCGCGGAGATCATTCCCGTCTTTGCCCGAAAACCGATATTTGCGTACAAGACCTCTGCAGCTGGATTCATAGGCCTGGCGATTCTGAGCTTCTTCGTGTGGCAGCACCACCTCTTCCAGAGTGGAATGAATCCCGACATGCGGCCGCTGTTCATGCTGACAACGGAGCTGATCTCCATTCCGACGGGCTTTATTTACCTGGTGGGAATGGGCACCCTGTGGCGTGCGAGGATTCGGCTTACGACGCCGATGCTCTTCATGCTTGGTGTGTACTTCAACTTCCTCTTTGGGGGGTTGACCGGTGTTTACGTCTCGGACGTACCGATCAACGTCACCGTGCATGGAAGCTTCTTCGTCATGGCTCACTTCCACTACACGATCATGGGTGGAGTAATCTTCGCGTTCTTTGGCGCGATCTACTATTGGACGCCGCTCGTGACCGGTTACCAGCTTTCCGAAAAGCTGGGGAAGATTCACTTCTGGACCATGATCCTGTTCTTCAACTCAACCTTCCTCCCGCTTTTCGCGGTGGGATTGTTGGGCATGCCGCGTCGCGTCTTCGAGTACGCTCACCGGCTGCAATTCCTGAATCAGTGGGTGTCGGTCTCGGCCTATCTGCTCGGAGCCTCGCTGCTCTTCTTCGCGATTACCTTTGTCTGGCAGCTTGCGGTTACGCGCAAGCCGACGGTGAGGAATCCCTGGGGTTCGCGGAGCCTGGAGTGGTACGTCGAGTCCTATCCGCCGCCCGCTTACAACTTCAAGCGAGTTCCCGTCGTGTTGTCATGGCCCTATGAGTACGGCGATGCAAACGCCCTGCCCATTGCCGACATCGTCAACGAGACCAAGGACCTCGATCCGGTTGGGAGGGCATAAATGAGTGAGATCACTGAGGACAGGCCGGCAGTAGACGAGGAGCAGCTGTATCACGAGGCGGCCCTTGGCTCGCTGTGGTGGGGTTCGCGAATCTCGATCGCTCTGACCATCACCGCGTTCGGTGGGCTTGTTTTCGCCTACTTCTATCTGCGCTCCTTGAACTCCCATGGGCTGTGGGATCCGCATCACCAGACGGCATCCGTGCTGCTTGGTTCGCTGATCCTGGCTTGTGTCGTAGGAAGCGCGCTAGTGCAGTCGGTCGGGTTTCGGCGCCTCCGTAGCGGCTCGACGATCGACTGGTTGGTAGGGGGCTTCGTGGCCCTCGGGCTTGGGGTTCTTGCCGGCGGTTTCCAGATTTGGGAGCTGACCAGGCTGAACTTCTTCCCGGGTGCTTCCGGGTACGGTGGGGTGTTCGTGGCCTTCGCGCCCGTTTACTCCATCATTATCCTGCTCCATATGTACTGGCTCGAGACCTTGCTGGTTCGGCTCGTGCGCAACCGCGTGGTGCTGGACGGCGATGGCGGAGTCGGTATTTCCCGTCAGCCGAAGGCGGAGAACTTCAGGGCGAATCTTGAGGGATTTACATACGCATGGAATGCGTTGTCCATCATGTCGATCCTGTTTTTCGTCCTCTTCTACGTTCTGTAGCCAGTGACCCGGGACGTTCACGCGTCCCGGGTCCAGGAAAGGATTGCTATGTTTCTTGGCATGGTCCAGAACTCGCCGGCTGGCGGAGTGCTCACGATGGTGGTTCCATTGGGCATTTTCGTAGCTCTGCTGTTCTGGGGTTTCTTCCAGCGGAAGAGGTTCAACTAGGGATAGTTGGTCTTGCGGGGCCGTTCCGGTTTTTTGCCGGAACGGCCCCGTGGCTTTTAAGCGGTGTCTTCGGTCGGCGAGCGTTCCGTGTCGCGGGATAGGCCGATTGCCGCGTCGGGCAGACGGTGGTCGGGGAGTTCGCCCAGGGGACACTGGTGTCGCGTCCCCGGCTTCGTGGGGCTGGTTCCCTGCCTGTTGGTGAAGGTGATTGTGCCGGTGGCTTAGCTCGGGAGCGCGTGGAGCGAGGGGGAAGCGGGGCGAAGTTTGCCGTGGTTTTGGTTGGTACCTAAGCCATCGGTGGCGATGCCGTGTTGGGACGTGCGTGGTTGTCTGCGGTATCTCCGTAGATGCGGTACAGCGTTGCGTCCTGCG
>JAJZLQ010000049.1 GCA_021850605.1 Actinomycetes bacterium | reverse complement strand
CGACATCACCCAGGCCTACGCCGCGGGCAGGATCACCGCCACCCGGGAGAGCAACATGCTCACTCACGTCCAGACGATGGTGACGAACTTCGTCGACAACCCCATGCGGGCACGCATGGGGCCGGGTCGCGCTGTGGCTGTTGACCTCATGGCCAATGCGGCAAAGGACATCGGGATTCCCAAACAGGCGCTGCGCAGCGAACTGGCCTCGGGCAAGACCGTAGCCCAGGTCGCCGCCGAGCACAATGTCTCTGCAGCCACCCTGATCTCGGAGCTGGTCTCCACGGCCAAGACCGACATCACCCAGGCCTACGCCGCGGGCAGGATCACCGCCACCCGGGAGAGCAACATGCTCACTCACGTCCAGACGATGGTGACGAACTTCGTCGACAACCCCATGCGGGCACGCATGGGGCCGGGTTGGCCCGGAGGACCAATGGGCGGCCGGACGAGCGCTTCATCGGCAACGGCGTCCGTCTGACGCCTCCCTAAGGCGAAAATGCAAGAGCCCTGGCCAACTGGCCAGGGCTCTTTTTCGTCCTGGTGGCGCCTCCCCTTGAGAGGCGGCCGACCGTCCCAACGGCCTAGGCGCGCACCGCGACCGGGGCACGCTCGGTTGATCGGTTCAGCAGTGCGTAGACAACTGCGGCAACCACGAGGCCGAGGTAATAACTGATGTCCCCTCCGTTCATGGCCTTGGATATCGGGCCCTCGTAAATGCTGGTATCCATGAAGGGCACGATCACCACCAGAGCAGCCACGAAGGCGACCAGAGCGCTACCGTCCACCACTTCCACCGAGGCCCTGGAGAGGCGCCCCTTCCAGGCTCCGACCAGCACGATACCGATCCACGGTGCGATCCAATAGGAGATGAACAGAAGAAAGTTGTTGTAGAGGCTAAGCAGATGAGAGGAAGAGGCATAGGCGAGCACGCCACCGACCACCGCCAGTGCCGCTGCAGCGTAAGGGCGCAGGAAGGGCAGATCCAGAGACAGCAGCGACATGGTGGAGGTGTAGGAGTTCAGAGCGTTCGCCGTCGCCGTCCCCCCGATAATGGCCAGCTCGGCCAAGATCGC
Source organism: Actinomycetes bacterium (assembly GCA_021850605.1). Taxonomy (GTDB): domain Bacteria; phylum Actinomycetota; class Acidimicrobiia; order Acidimicrobiales; family Acidimicrobiaceae; genus Acidithrix. Next base: position 10,975 of record JAJZLQ010000049.1, on the reverse strand, counting down.
GTATCCGCCCATCAGTGTCTTGACTATGGCGATGGTGCTGTCGTTGCCGAGCCCCAGCGCCCCGGCCATGGCTCCGACCAGCTCGGTCCAGGTGCAGGCCAGAAACGAGCCCGCAAAGGTGTTGATGAAGACCCGCCTGCGGCTCGCGTCGGCAGGCAGGTAGCGGCCGTAATCCGAAGCGTAGGGCGCCCAGCTGAAGGAGTAGCTGGCCACGGCCGCAAGGAAGATAAGGAATGGTCCGTAGCTGAAGCCGGAGACGGCCGCATGCGCGAGCTTGGCGTTTGAAAGATGACTGATCGCGCTGACGGTGAGCGCCAGAAACATGGCCGCCTGGAAGTAGGCCATCACCTTCTCGAAGCGATGGATCACATCGTGGCCGAGATAGACGATCCCGAGCTGCACCACGATCATGATCACGTAGGAGGGTAGCAGCGGCAGGTGAGTGACCGTGGAAATCGCCTCTCCTCCGACGGTGGTGTTGACGATGTACCACCCCAGCGAGGAGATCGCATTGAGCCCGGCCGGAAGATAGTTGCCTCGGCGGCCGAAGATCCTACGCACCAAAGGCATCTGAGCCAGACCATAGCCGGTCGAGACGGAGGCGGTCGAGGCAAGGAGGGTCGAAGCGAGCAGATTGCCGACCACAACGCCGATGACGGATGGAATGAGCCCCAGGCCCAGGATCGGGCCCAGCAGGCCCACAAGGAACGGTGGCATGCCCATGTTCGCAGACCACCACAGGAAGAAGAGCTGTTTGGGGGATCCCTTGCGCTGATCGAGAGACACCTGCTCGATCCCCAGCCGTTCCACGTTCTTCAAGCCTAAGCCCATTCTCCTACCCCATCTCCATTACGACAGAGGCGAGAGAAAGTGGAGCTTGAGCATGGCTCGACCAGGATCAATCGCCTCTTGAGCGATGAAATCCCTGGGAGCACTCGCTAACCCTTGGGTGAGCTACATACTACAACGCACCGAGCCGGCGCACTGCACTCGCCGAATCAGCGACGCGTCAGAGACGGAAGGCCCAGGTCGTCGACGAACGGGCACCCGGAACCACGCCGGTGCCGCCCATTGGGCAGATCGTCGCCCAGCCAGAGCTGCACCGATCGACTTATCAAGGACCGGCCACGTTTCCCCGTAACCGCCAGGATTCGCCTATTCACCACCGCCCTCCTTCCGAGCAGTCATCAGATCCTTGGGCTCGACAGTTATGTGCGCGAACCCGTCCGACAAAGTTAAAGGGGAAAAGTCGAAGGTTGGTAAACGTCGTTCTGCAATCACGTTAATCCTGTTTGATCGGCAACTCAAGGCCGGAGGGTGGCGACACGGGCCCCGGACTGCGAAGGAAGCTCGGCGCCGGAGAGGATGCATCCGGGATCCGGCGCGAGAGGATCGCCAAAGACCGCGTATGCACGGGCCCTCGATCCACCACAGGCGACTGCGTACTCGCACGCCCCGCAGCCGCCCTCGAAGCGTTCCGGGTCGCGGAGCGAGGTGAAGAGCTCGGACTCGCGATATATGTCCACGATTGAGCGCTCCCGCACATTCCCACCCGAAAGCGGAAGGTAGCCGGAAGGATAGACCTCGCCGAGATGGTCAATGAAGGCGAAGCCACGCGCTTCCCGGACAATCTGGCGGGGTGGCTGGTCTCCCATGTAACCGCCCTCGTGCTGGACCCTGACGTAGTGAGGGGCTCCGACCGCGGTCACCCGGAAGCCGGCCTTGCCCTGGTAGTCGGCCAGATATTCGAGGACTCGCTCTATTTCTTGCGCATCGAGGCTCGACTTCAGGTTGGCCCTCCCCATGGGAATGACGAAGAAGACCTCCCAGCTAGAGACCTGGAGGGCCTTGGCAAGCTCGCCCATCTGCTCGAGCCCTTCGATCGTGAAGCGGCCGACGGAGGTATTGAGCTGCAGGGACATGCCCGACTCGACCACCGCATGGGCCACCTGCAAGGAGCGCTCGAAGGTTCCTTTTACTCCGCGGAAGCGATCGTGAATCTCCGGATTGGGCCCGTCGATGGACAACGAGATAGCGCGCACGCCCATCTCCGCCCAGTGGTGCACCAGCTCGTCGGTGATGCGAGGGGTGACGGAGGGGGAGATAGACGTAATGAAGCCTCGGGATATCGAGGCCTCGAGGATCTGGTCAAGGTCATCCCGCTCGGAGGGGTCTCCGCCGGTGAAGACGATGATGGGTTTGAAGGAAAGCTTCTCCGCCATGTCGTCGAGCACCGCGCCTATCTCCTCCACGCTCAGCTCGCCGGAATTGCGATGGGGTATCGCGCGCGCCCGGCAATGGCGGCAGTGCAGCTGGCATGCCTTGGTCACCTCCCAGGTAAGGACGTGCATCGACTGAGAGAGATCCATGGTCAACCTCCATGAGGGTCCTGCACCTGAAGCCACGCAATGGCGGCTTTCTATAGCGAAGCTATACCGGAACCACCACTTCGGCTTAGGGCAGTTCGTCCCAAAGCACCTTGCTTAGGTCTGCGAGCAGGGAAGCCCGCCACAATAACTCGCGGCCGCGGCAGCTTATTCGACGGTTACCGTCTTGGCGAGATTGCGTGGACGGTCGACATCGTAACCCATGCCCCGGGCCGTGTGATAGGCGAACATCTGCAAGGGGATTACGTCGACCATGGGCGCGAACAGTGGATGGACCTGGGGCACACCTACGAAGGACTCCCCTGCGCGGGCCACCCCGGCGTCGATGGGGTTCCCAATCAGCACCACCTCCGAGCCTCTCGCCCGAACCTCTTCCACATTGGCAAGCAGCTTCTCGTGCAGGCGCGTGCGGGTGGCGATCACGAAGACGACCGCGTTCTCGTCCAGCATGGCGATCGGGCCGTGCTTCAGTTCGCCGGCCGGATAACCCTCCGCCGGAAGGTAGGAGATCTCCTTCAGCTTCAGGGCCCCTTCCAGCGCGACCGGGTACCCCACATGGCGGCCGATGAAGTAGAAGCGGGAGATGCCCGAATGCTTGCGCGCCAGATCCGCCAGCGTGTCCCACAGCTTTAGCGCCTCGTCCATGTGGGCGGGGATCTCCTGCAGCTGTCCGTAAAGCTCAGCCACCTCTTGGGGGTAGAGATAGCCGCGCACTCGGGCCAGCTCGAGAGCCAGCATCATCAGTGCGCCGATCTGGGCGGTATGGGTCTTGGTGGCGGCCACACCCACCTCCGGCCCGGCACGGGTATAGAGCACGGCGTCAGCCAGGCGCGCCATTGACGAGCCGACCACGTTGCAAACCGCGAGGGTCTGGGCGCCAAGGTTCTTCGCCTCGTGTAGCGCGGCAAGGGTATCCAAAGTCTCGCCGGACTGGCTGACCGCGACAACCAGCGTGCGCTCGTCGACCACGGGGTCGCGATAGCGGAACTCCGAGGAGATGTCAAGCTCAACCGGCAGCTTGGTCCAGTGCTCGATGGCGTACTTGGCCACCATACCGGCGTGGTATGAGGTGCCGCAGGCGACGATGAAGACCTTGTTGATGCGAGCAAGCTCGTCGGCGTCGAAGGTGGTTACATCCAGCATCAGCGAGCGGTCGGCGTCGAGCCGCCCGGCCAGGGTATCACGCAGTGCGGCGGGTTGCTCGAAGATCTCCTTCGACATGAAGTCGTCGAAGCCGGAGCGCTCCGCGGACTCCAGCGTCCAGCTGACATGGAACTCAACCAGGGGCACCGGCGTCAGGGATAGGTCGGCCATGGTCGCCCCATCGGGACCGACCGTCAAAACATGCTCGTCGTCGACGTGAAAGAAGGTGGAAGCGCGGTCGAGGATGGCGGGGATGTCCGAAGCCAGGAACCAGCTTTCCCCATCGGTGCCGAGCACCATCGGGGCCATCCGCTTGAAGCCCACCAGGACCCCTGGCTCGTCAACGCTGGCCACCACAAAGGACATCGCCCCTCGCATGCGCGAAGCCACCGATGCCACCGCCTGGGTCAGTGTGGCGCCCCCCCGAAGCTCCACTTCAATCAGGTGGGCAATGACTTCGGTGTCGGTCTCGGAGGAAAAGACATGCCCCTTCGCCAGCAGCTCCTCCTTCAGCGCGCGGTAATTCTCGACGATTCCGTTGTGGACGATGGCCACCCGCTCGTTGCAATCCAGGTGCGGGTGCGCGTTGAAGAGTGTCGGCGCGCCGTGCGTCGCCCAGCGGGTATGGCCGATGCCCGCATATATCTCCCCCACGTGCGCGGAGGCCTCCTTGTCCAGGGTAACGAGCGACTTGGTTCCGCCGGCGGCGCGATAGCGCGAGAACCCGCCGCCGCGGTCGTGCACCACCACACCGGCCGAGTCGTATCCACGGTATTCAAGGCGATGCAGCCCCGACGTAAGCACCTCCACGGAGGCACGCTTCCCGGTAACGGCAATGATTCCACACACGCCAAATCAGGCTAATACGCTGAGTGGAAATAGCGAGGTCCGGCCAGGCTGGTTCCCCGGCCCCGGCCAAGTGGGTGCCGACGTCAGGCACGGACCTGGCGGTGAGAGGATGAACCCGGTGTGCTCAGGACAGCGAAGCGATCGCCGCGGCGATGCCGTCGGCGAAGCTGCGGGCGCGCTCCTCGTCGCGGGCCTCCACCATAACCCGGATAACCGGCTCGGTTCCCGATGGCCGCACCAGCACCCTGCCATCGTCGCCCAAGGCGTCCCGGGTCGCCCGGATCGCGTCCGCGACCGGTGCGGCCACGATCACCGAACGTGCGTCAACGGCACAGGGCACATTTTGCAGGACTTGAGGGAAACGTTGCATTGCGGCGCCGGCCAACGCCGAGGCGGAAAGACCCGAGGACTTTATCGCGGCGGCGAGCACCAGCCCGGTGAGCATTCCATCGCCGGTACCGGCCAGGTCCGAGAGGATGATGTGGCCGCTCTGCTCGCCCCCCAGGGAGAGTCCGTGGCTGCGCATCGCCTCGAAAACGTTCCGGTCTCCGACGTCGGTCTGAACCACGCCAATCCCCTGCTCCTCGAGCGCAAGGCGCAGGCCGAGGTTGCTCATCACAGTGACGGCTATGGCCCGATTGGCGAGCAGACCACGTCCCTGGAGAAAGCCGGCCAGTATGGCCATGATGAAGTCCCCGTCCACCACCACGCCGTTCTCGTCGACTGCCAAAACCCTGTCGGCATCACCGTCAAAGGCGAGCCCCAGATCGGCGCCCTCCTGTCGCACGGCCGCGATCACCGCTTCGAGATGGGTGGAGCCGGCATTCAGGTTGATATTGGTGCCGTCGGGAGCGTCGTTGATCACAACCACCCGGGCCCCGTAGGATGCGTAGACCCGGCGGGCAAAGGAGCTGGCCGCCCCGTTGCCGGTATCGACGACGATTCGCATCCCCTCGAGCCGGCCGACCAGGCCGATGTGGGTGAGGTAGGCAAAGTAGTCTTCGGCGAGATGCCGCGAATCCGTGACTGTTCCGACGGCCTCATCCGCCTCACCGTCCAGTGCGCTCACCCCGGCTTCGATGGCCGCCTCGGCTTCGGGCGAGAGCTTCGTACCGGCGGGGCCGAGGATCTTTATGCCGTTGTCGAAGTATGGATTATGGGAGGCGGAGATGACCGCACCAGGCAGCCCTAGGCGCGAACACAAATAGGCCACTCCGGGAGAGGGGATCACCCCGACGTCGAGTACGGAGGCTCCCCGCGAGCAGAGGCCGGCCGCAAAGGCCGCTTGCAGCATCGAACCCGACGCCCGCGTGTCGCGACCCACTACAAAGGTTGAACCGCTCACCGTTCTGGCCACGGACTGGCCAAGGCGCAGGGCGAATTCGACGCTCAGCTCGGAATTTGCGCGGCCCCGCACGCCGTCGGTGCCAAATTCCAGCACGGTATTACCGCTTGGAGTACTGCGGAGCCTTGCGGGCCTTCTTGAGGCCGTACTTCTTGGACTCCTTCTCGCGCGCGTCGCGGGTGAGAAGGCCTGCCTTCTTCAGTACGGCACGAAGCTCGGGATCGAGCTCCACTATGGCACGGGCAAGGCCAAGGCGCAGGGCGCCGGCCTGGCCGGCGACACCGCCGCCGTCAAGCGTGGCATCCACGTCGTAGTTGGTCTGCACCGAAGCGACGCGCATCGGCTCGACCGCATGCTGGCGGAGCGACGCGGCACCGAAGTAGTCCTCGAAGGGGCGCTTGTTGACGAGGATCTGGCCGTTGCCCGGACGCAGGCGCACCCTGGCGACCGCCCCCTTGCGACGTCCGGTTGCTTGCACCAATGGCTTGGTCATGGAATCGACTCCCGCGATCTATCAGTTGGCGGCGCGGCGAGCGCCGGCGATTTCATACTCGACTGGCTGCTGAGCCGTGTGCGGATGCACCGGGCCCGCGTAGACCTTGAGCTTCTTGAACATGGCCCGGCCCAGGCGGTTCTTGGGAAGCATGCCGCGGATGGCCTTCTCGACCACGAACACGGGCTTGCTCTCCATCAACTCCGTGTAGCTGGTCGACCGCAGGGCGCCCGGGTAGCCGGAGTGACGATAGGCGAACTTGCGCTCGGCCTTGTTGGAGGTGAGCACGATCTTGTCGGCATTCACCACGATTACGTGATCACCGGTGTCCAGATGGGGGACGAAGAGCGCCTTGTGCTTGCCACGGAGCAAGCGAGCGGCCTCGGTAGCGAGACGCCCCAGGACCATGCCTTCGGCGTCGATCACGTACCACTTTCTCTCGATGTCGGCCGGCTTGGTGGAGTAAGTTCGCATGGTCTCTCAAGTCTCAGGAATCGACAAATCTTCCGCCTCGGGGCCCAAAGCCCTCTAAGGCGCAAAGGGTCAGTATAGTGGCCGGCTTCGTCCCGACCGCCAGGCTAAGCCAGCGTAAAGCGCCAAAGCTCCCTGAAGCCCCCGTCGTCCAAGGCTCCGAGGTCCTGATAGGGCTCTTTGTAACCCACGCCGACCAGGTAGAGCCCTTGCGGAGGGGCAAGGGTCACGCCCAGCGCACGGTCCCGTCCGGCCAGCGCCTCGGCAAAGGCGGCAGCGGGCTTATCCCCCACCGCCACCAGGCCTAAATAGCCTACCAGGGATCGAACCATCTGATGGCAGAACGCATTGGCCCTGATCTCGAGAGCCCAGAGCCCGGTCGCCACCGAGTAGAGCGAGACCTCCTCCACACGCCGCCACAACGATCCCCCGGCGGGATCACGCCGGCAAAAGGTGGAAAAGTCAAGCTCCCCCAGCATGGATCTCGCCGCCTCCGCTAAAGGGTCGGCACGAAAGTCGGGCCCCAGATGCCAGCAAAGCCGGCGCAGGTGAGGTACATCCGCCTCCCGGCTGGAGATGAGGTAACGGTAGCGCCGCCAAACGGCCGAGAAGCGGGCGTGAAACTCCTCCGGCGCGGCCCTCACCGCGAGAACTGAAATGGACGGCGGAGTAAGGGAGTCAAGGGACTTGCGAACCTTTGAGAGGTCGAAGGCGCGCTCCTCGTCCAGAAAGAGCCCCACGACTTGGGCAAGTGCATGCACCCCCCGGTCGGTGCGCCCTGCAACGACGGTACGGAAGCGCTCACCCACGACCGTGGTGAGAGCCTCCTCGAGTGCCCCTTGCACGGTCGGCAGGTCCCCCCGCTGCCGGGCGTAGCCGGCAAAGGCGGAACCGTCGTATGCGATGGTCAGCGCGAGGTTTCCGGTCTCGATCTCGTGGTAGGCGTGGGGCATTGGGCTCCTTGTCGGACCCGGCGACGCAGACGACTTTAGCGTTGGCCCGGGTTCGGCGGTACATAGAAAAAGGCGGCGGGTCACCCCGCCGCCTTGATCGCTTCAAGCTCGGATCAGACCAGCTCGATGACCGCCATGGGCGCGTTGTCACCCAGCCGCGGACCCTTCTTAAGGATCCGGGTATAGCCGCCCGGCCGCTCGGAATAGCGGGGGGCGATCTCAGTCACCAGCTTGTGGGTCATATCCTCATCACGCAGATAGCCGAGAATCAAACGGTAGCTGTTGAGGTCTCCCCGCTTGGCTTTGGTGATCAGCTTCTCGGCCACAGGGCGCAAGGCCTTGGCCTTGGCCTCCGTGGTTGTTATCGACTCCGCCGCGAAGAGCGACGCGGCAAGATTGGCGAGAATGGCGCGCTGGTGCTTTGCGTCCCCACCGAAGCGCTGCCCCTTTTTGGGTCTGGCAGGCATGTCAGTCTCTCTTCCTAAGTTGCAGGCCGCGCTCGGTCAGCTTGCCGACGACCTCGTCCAAAGACTTCTGTCCGAAGTTGGTGATCGCGAGCAGGTCATCCGCCGACCGGGAAAGCAGCTCCCCGATGGTGTTGATCTGAGCCCTCTTCAGGCAGTTGCGCGGGCGTTCGGTGAGCTCCAGGTCCTCGATGGGAAGATCCAAGTCCGGCGAGCGAACCTCGATCGCGGCGGTCTCGGTGAGGGCGAGGCCCTGGGGCTGGTCGCTCATCTCGGCGATCAGCGTGGCGAGGCCGCGAAGCGTCTCCCCCGCGGAGGCAAGAGCCTCCCGCGGCGAGATCGAGCCATCGGTCTCGATGTCCAGCGTGAGTCGGTCGTAGTCGCGCGATTGCTCGCCGGCCGTGGCCTCCACGTTGATGGATACACGGCGGATCGGCGCAAAGATCGCGTCCACCGGAATGCGGCCGATCACGCCCGAAGAGCGGCTCGAGTCCGCGCCCTGATACCCCTTGCCCTTCTCGACCACCGCATCCAGGGCAAGGCGCCCCTTGTCGGAAAGGGTGGCGATCTGAAGATCGGGATTTATCACGTCGATGTCGGCGGTCACCTGGAAATCGCCCGCCCGCACGACGCCGGGACCGCGGACGTCGAGACGAATCTCGACGGCCTCGTCCGACTCCGAACGGAAGACAACATCCTTCAGGTTGAGGATGATTTCGGTGACATCCTCTTTAATGCCGGGAAGCGTGGTGAACTCGTGAAGCGCGTCGTCGAAACGCACTTCGGTGATCGCGGCTCCTGGAATTGATGACAGCAGGATCCTGCGCAGCGAATTGCCAAGCGTATGACCGAAGCCCGGCTCAAGCGGGCCGATGGCAAACTTCTGGCGTCCGGCGATCTCCTCCCCCACCTCTTCAACGGAAGGCCTCTGGATAAAGAGCATCCTCTCTCCTTTTGTATCTGGTGGCGGGTTACTTCGAGTAAAGTTCGACGATCAGCTGCTCGCGAACGTCGGTGTCGATCTGCTCGCGAATGGGCAGGTTGACCACGTCGACCTCGAAGGGGCCGACGGTGTTGTCCAGCCAGCCCGGCAGGCTGCGGCGGTTGATGCGCACGTTCTCCTCGATGACGGCCATCGCGCGGGCGCGCTCGATGAGCACGACCTTGTCCCCGCGGCGCACGCGGAAGGAGGGGATGGTCACCCGGCGCCCGTTGACCGTCACGAATCCATGGCGAACGAACTGCCTGGCCTGAGAGCGCGATACGCCCCAACCGGCCCGGAAGACCACGTTGTCGAGGCGTAGCTCGAGCATCCGCAGCAGGTTCTCACCGGTGATGCCGCCCTGTCGGGAAGCCTCCTCGAAGACGTTCCGGAATTGCTTCTCAAGCACGCCGTAGATACGACGAGCCTTCTGCTTCTCGCGAAGCTGGGTCAAGTACTCCGAACCCTGGCGGGTGCGGTCACGCCCATGCTCCCCCGGAGGGAAGGGGCGGCGCTCCATAGGGCAGCGGTTGGATTCACACTTGGAGCCCTTGAGGAATAGCTTGGTGCGCTCTCTGCGGCAGAGGCGGCACACAGGGCCTGTGTAGCGAGCCAAAGTCAGTCTCCTTGGAAAAACTCAGACGCGACGGCGCTTCTTGGGGCGGCAGCCGTTGTGTGGGGTGGGGGTCACGTCACGGACGGAAACGATCTCGATTCCGGCATTGGCAATGGCACGGTGAGCGGTGTCGCGTCCCGAGCCAGGGCCCTTCAGCAGGACGTCCACGCGGCGGACGCCGTGCTCGGCAGCCCGCTTGGCGGCCGCCTCGGCGGCCAGCTGGGCCGCGAATGGGGTCGACTTACGCGAACCCTTGAAGCCCACGTTGCCCGCGGAACCCCAGGAGATCACATTCCCATCCGGATCGGTGATCGAAACAATGGTGTTGTTGAAAGAGGAGTGGATATGGGCTACGCCATGAGCGATATTCTTCCGCTCCTTCTTGCGAACCCGCCTTCCACCTGGCTTCGGTTTTGCCATCGACGCTCCTTTGAATTCTTAGTTATGGCGAGTGCTCCGCACTCGCAAAGACCCGCCCTTGGACGGGGCGCTGCTAGCGCTTGACCTTCTTCTTCCCCGCGACCGTCTTCTTCGGACCTTTGCGGGTGCGGGCATTGGTATGAGTGCGCTGACCCCGTACCGGAAGCCCCTTGCGGTGTCGGAGACCCTGGTAGCAGCCGATCTCCTGCTTGCGCTTGATATCTTGGGCAATCTCGCGGCGCAGATCGCCCTCAACCTTGTGATTGGCGTCGATGTAGGTGCGCAGCCTGGCGACCTCTTCGTCGGTCAAGTCGCGAACCCTGGTGTTGGGGTCCACGCCGGTCGCCGAACAAATCTGCTGCGAGGTGGTCAGTCCAATCCCGTAGATATAGGTCAGAGAAATCTCCAACCTCTTCTCACGCGGGATGTCTACTCCGGATATACGTGCCATTCGCCTATCCCTGCCGTTGCTTGTGCCGTGGGTTTTCGCAGATGACCAGCACCCGTCCGTGGCGGCGGATCACCTTGCACTTCTCGCAAATTGTCTTGACGCTAGGTCTTACCTTCATTGCAACTCTCTTGTTTCCGGGCGGCCTCCTAGGGCCGCCTATGGCCGGAGTGACAGATGTCCCTTCGGCGGCTTCTGCCTTGGCAGTGTCTACTTGTACCGGTAGGTGATCCGGCCGCGATTCAGGTCGTAAGGAGTGAGCTCGATCTGAACACGATCGCCAGGCAGGATGCGGATGCGGTGCATCCTCATCTTCCCCGAGCTGTGGGCCAACACCTTGTGGCCGTTCTCGAGTTCGACTCGGAACATTGCATTTGGGAGGGGTTCGACAACCGTTCCCTCCA
>JAJZLQ010000119.1 GCA_021850605.1 Actinomycetes bacterium | reverse complement strand
ACGTTCATCTCGATTCTCATCTTGCCGCTCCGCCGGTAGCCCTGGCGTACGCGCGAGAGAGAGCGCGCTCGGTCAGCACCGAGACCAGATGACGCTTGTAGTCCTCGGGGCCGCGCTGATCCGAGTGCGGGTTGCACTCCCTGCCCGCCTCGGCGCCGGCCGCGGCGAACAGCTCGGGGGAGCCCTCTTTGCCCGAGAGCAGCGCCTCGGCGCGCGGAGCCCGGAAGGCCTCGGCGCCTACGGCCGCCAGCCCTATGCGCGCAGAGGTGATGGCCGCCCCGGAAACCTGAAGCATCGCTCCGGCGGCAGCGATCGCCCAATCGCCCACTCTTCGCTCCACCTTCTCGTAGGCGCTGCTGGCACCGGGAAGTATCCGCACCCGGACCTCGGTCAGGATCTCATCGGGCTCAACCACGGTGGTATAGGGGCCGGTGTGGAAGGAGTCGATGTCGACGCTTCGCTCGCCACGGGGACCGCGTATACGCACCGTCGCCCCGAGTGCGGCGAAGACCGCGGAGAGGTCCTCGGCGGGGTCGGCCTGGCAGAGGGATCCTCCCACAGTGCCCCGATTGCGCACCACCGGGTCGGCGATGACCCGCTCGGCCTCGGCGATGATCGGCGCGTGTTCGGAGACCAGGGCCGAAGCCAGGAGATCGGCATGGCGCGTCATGGCCCCGATCGCCAATTCGTCTCCCTCCCGGCGTACGTAGGAGAGTGCTCCGGCCAGAGGGTTGATGTCTATCACCACCTCGGGTCGGGCCAGACGCAGCTTCATCATCGGCAGTAGGCTGTGGCCGCCTGCGATCAGCCGCGACTCGGAGCCATGTTTGACTAACAGAGCAATGGCTTCCTCGACGCTCGAGGCACGCTCGTACTCCACAGGCGCAGGAACCTGCATTGACACCCCCCGGTTTTGGCACCACCTCATCCCCTGGACCCCCAGGGATGTGCAATGCGGACAGGTTCGGCCCGCAACCATACGGACCGACAGGACACGGGCGCAATGCCCGTTCATGAATCCCCCGCCGATATTTATACCACGATGGCAACTCTTTGCCGGGCAACTAAGCCACCATTCGGCGCCCGGGCGGCAATGGCGCGGGCCGGGCGGCGGAGATAGCATCACGCCATGACTTTTAAGACCGTTATCGAGCCCTTCCGGATCCACTCGGTGGAACCGATCCGGCTCACCACCGAGGACGAACGCCGGGCGGCACTGGCAAAAGCGGGCTACAACGTCTTCAACCTCCCGGCCAAGGAGGTGCTGATCGACCTTTTAACCGACTCCGGCACCGGGGCGATGAGCCGCGACCAGTGGGCGGCGATCCAGCACGGCGACGAGTCCTACGCCGGCTCGCCCTCGTGGGAGATCTTCCACGCGGCCGTCACCAACCTTTTCGACTTCGCCCACGTGATACCGACCCACCAGGGGCGAGCCGCGGAAAAGATACTCTTTTCGGTCATCGGCGGCCCGGGCAGGTCCGTGCCTTCCAACACCCACTTCGACACCACCCGTGCCAACGTGGAGTTCACCGGTGCCACCGCGGTCGACCTGGTGATCGCCGAGGGGCACGACCCCAAGGCCCTGCATCCCTTCAAGGGGAACATGGACATCGCCGCCCTAGAGACATTCATCGCCGAGACCGGGGCCGAGAACGTCCCGGTGGTCATGCTCACCATCACCAACAACTCCGGTGGCGGTCAGCCGGTCTCCATGGCGAACATCCGCGAGGTCTCGGCGGTGGCTCACGCCCACGGAATCCCCTTCTTCCTGGACGCGTGCCGCTTTGCCGAGAACGCCTGGTTCATCAAGCTGCGCGAGGAGGGGTACGCAAACGCCGACGTGGCGGACATCGTGCGGGAGATGGCAAGCTATGCCGACGGCATGACCATGAGCGCCAAGAAGGATCCCCTGGGCAACATTGGCGGATGGCTGGCCATGAACGACCCGGAGCTGGCGACGCAGTGCCGCAACATGCTGATACTCACCGAAGGTTTCCCCACCTACGGCGGCCTGGCCGGCCGCGACCTCGAGGCGGTTGCCCAAGGCCTGTCCGAGGCGGTCTCCCACGACTATCTGCAATACCGCATAGCCTCAACCTCCTACCTGGGCGAGGGTCTCACAAAGGCGGGGATACCGGTTGTGATGCCCTACGGCGGCCATGCAATCTACATCGACGCCAGGGAAATGCTCCCCCACATCGACCCGCTGCAGTACCCGGGCCAATCCTTGGCCGTGGCGCTCTACGAGGTCGGCGGAGTCCGCGGCTGCGAGATCGGAACGCTCATGTTCGGGATGCAGCCGGACGGCACCGAGAAGCCGGCGGCGATGGAGCTGGTCCGTCTGGCGATCCCGCGGCGCACCTACACCCAGAGCCACATCGACTATGTCATCGAGGTGTGCACCGAGGTGAAGTCAAGGGCCCGGAGCCTTCCCGGCTACCGGATAACCCAAGGGCCGAAGGTGCTGCGCCACTTCACCGCGCGCTTGGAGCCTGTGATCTGATCGAGTGGTTGGGGGCCGCCCCCCGGCGATAACGCTCCGCGGGGCGGCGGGCGGTCCCGTTCACGAGCCCGAGAGCGGCCATGAGAACCACCAGCGAGGTTCCTCCCGCGGATATGAGCGGCAGCGGGACTCCGGTAACCGGAAGGACTCCGACCACTGCGCCGATGTTGAACAGCGTCTGGGCGCCGATCCACATGGCCACACCGGAGCAGAAAAGGAACTCGAAACGGCTGGAGGCATTGAGGCCGATCTTGATGATCACCACCGTCAGGGCGGCCAGCGCCACCAGAACCACCAGGCAGCCGATCAAGCCGGCCTCCTGGCCCAGCACCGCGTAGATGAAGTCGGTCTGGGAGTTCGGCAGATATCCCCACTTGGCCGAGCCGGCGCCCAGGCCCACCCCGTGCAGTCCTCCGGTCGCGAACGCCACCAGGCCCTGCACCTCCTGGTAGGAGTAGAGAAGCCGGTTCTTCCAGGGATGCAGGAAGGAGAGAAGGCGATTGCGCCGGTAGCTCTGGGCCAGCGCTGCGGCGGTGGCAAGCGCCACGGTCACCGTCACGAACGGCACATAGGTCCGCATGCGCATTCCCGCCAGGAAAAGCACACCGAGCAGGATGGTGCCGATCACGAGGGCTGTCCCCATGTCCGGCTCGAGCAGGACCAGCACCGCCGCCAAGCCGCTCAGCGCGATGGCCGGGCCGGCCGCCTTGAGCTTGTGCAGGCGCTCGGGCACCGCCGGGGTGAAGAAGCCGGCCAGGTAGAGCACTACGGCCGCCTTGGCCATCTCGGAAGGCTGGAAGCGGAGAAAGGAGATACCCAGCCAGCGGCTGGAGCCGCCGACGGTGACGCCCACGCCGGGAACCAGCACCACCAGGAGAAGCAGGATGGCAGGAGGCAGGAGGAAACGGGAGACGGGGGCGATGCGGCGCGGGTTCACCCGCGAAACCAGGAAGAAGACCGCGAAGCCGACAACGATCCATACCAGCTGGCGCTCGAAGATGGCAAAGGGCGAACCCGAACCATTCGGACCGAGGCTGGCCACGAAGCTGGTGGAGAGAACCATTGCCGCACCCACCAGCACAAGCAGGGCGAGCAGCACCAAAAGCGCGAAACTGAGGCCGGTTGCCCGCGAAGGCGAGAAGAGCCCGTCGCGCACCGGCTCCTTGCGGCTGGCACCGGGCTCGTCAAGGTCGATGTAAGCCCAAGGGGTCCCGCGGCCCGCGGGCCCGGGTGCCTCTCTTACCAGGGAGAGCACGCGACGGCCAGGGCCCGGGGCCTCCCGGACCGTCCTGGATGTCCCGCTGGTCTTTGGCGCCGCAGTTCCTCGTCCCTTGGACACGGATGCCTCCTTGCCCTTTCCAAAGCCAACGGCCATCTACTGCCCCTTCCCCCGTTCGCGCACCGCGCGGCGAAAATCCTCTCCACGCTCCGCATACGACGTGTAGGTGTCCCAAGAAGTACATGCGGGTCCGAGCACCACCGCGTCTCCCCTATCCGCCAAAGCAAAGGCGGAGGCGACGGCTTGACCCATCCCGTCGGCACGAACCACTTTGGCGCCGGTGCCCCTGAATGCGGCTTCAACCTCGCCGGCCGCCTCGCCTATGGCCACCACCGCGCTAAGGCGCGGGGCCAGCGAGGCCAGCGGCGCGAGATCCACGCCCTTGTTCCGCCCTCCTGCTATGAGCACAGCCCGGCTAATGGACTCCATGTCGCACAGGACCGCATCCGGAGTGGTGGCCTTGGAGTCGTTGTAGACGGCATGGCCCTCCACCTCTCCGATCAGCTCCATGCGATGCGCCAGGCCGGTGAACTCCTCCATCACCGCCCCCACCGAGCCGGCGTCGGCACCCGCCGCCATGGCCATGGCCCCCGCAAAGCAGAAATTGAGCAGGTCGTGTGGGAGGGAGCGCCGCAGCGACGAAACCCGGACGATCTCCTGGCCGGCTATGCGCACCTTGTCCCCCACCACCTCGGCGCCAGGCCCGGGAATTTCATGCAGCCTGCCAAGGCTGGCAGCCAGCGAGGCGGATATACGCGCCTCTGCGGCAGGAACCCAGATGGGTGCACCCTCGTCCATTCCCTCCCCAACGCGCGCCTTGGCGGCAAGGTAGGCATCCATGCTCCCGTGCCAATCAAGGTGATCGGGCGCAAAGTTCAGGAAAGCGGCTTGGGCGGGCGCCAGAGAGTCGGTATATGCGAGTTGGAAAGAGGAGGCCTCGACCACCAGCATCGAAGGTGGTGCCAGGACGTGGGCACTAATCGGCTCACCGATGTTTCCCACCGCCAGGTTGTCCACCCCCGACCGGCTCAGCATTCTCGAGACGAGCGTGGTCACCGTGGTCTTGCCGTTGGTGCCGGTCACGGCGATGATGGGCACTTCCAGGAAGCGCCGCGCCAGGGCAAGCTCGCTCGCCACTTTGCCGGGACGCGAGTAGAGGAGGTGGGAGGGGTGAACCCCCGGGGAGACGACGACCAGATCGAAGGAGTCCAGGCGCGCTCCCAGCTCCTCCAGAGTTGATATCGCCTCTACACCCTCTTCGGGTCGATTAGCCCCGTCCTCGAAGACGACCGCCTGCGCGCCAAGCTCACGGACCAGCCGGTAAGCGGCACGACCGGCAACGCCGTAGCCGCCGATCAGCACCGGTGCGCCGCGCATCGATCCCCAGTCAAAGTCGGTCATGGCTTTACCGCCTGGGGCAGCGCGAGGAAGTCGGCGTAGAAGAGTCCGAGGGCAAGAGCGGTGAAAATGCCCGCCATCATCCAGAAGCGGATGATCACCGTGGTCTCCGGCCAACCCGCCAGTTCGAAGTGGTGATGGAAGGGCGCCATCTTGAAGACCCGCCTGTGGAAGACGCGGTAGGAGATCACTTGGATCACCACCGAGAGCGTCTCCATGACGAAAAGGCCGGCCAGCACCGCCAGCCAGAGGTCGAGGCCCATCACCAGGGTCGCGGCACCCAGAGCCGCGCCTACCGCCAGCGAGCCGGTATCCCCCATGAATATCTTGGCCGGCGGCGCGTTCCACCAGAGAAAGCCGCTCAACGCGCCGGTCATGGCCACGGCCACGATGGCCATATCCAGGGAACTGGCCAGGTGGTAGGCACCCGGATGCCGGAACTGCCAATATCCCACGATGGTCAGGCAACCGAAGGCGAAGATGGCGGCGCCCGAGGCCAGGCCGTCCAGGCCGTCGGTCAGATTGACCGCATTGGATGAACCGATGATGATGAGTGCCGCGAAGACGATCCACACCGCGGTGGGGACATGCAGCGAGAAGCCCGAATAGCGCACGAAGTCGATCTCCGAGGGGACCTTGGCGAGGTAATGGGCCCAAAAGGCGAAGCCCAGCGCCACCACCACCTGTCCGGCGGATTTGGCCGACTTGGTCAGGCCCAATGAGCGCTCCTTGCGCACCTTGATCAGGTCGTCTAGATAACCAACCAGACCGGCGCCCAGCGCTGCGAAGAGAACCGCAAGGCCCTGGCTCGTCATCGGCACACCCAGGTGCGCATGTGCGGCCACATAGCCGATCAACAAGCCCCCGAGGATGGCCAAGCCTCCCATGGTGGGAGTGCCGGCCTTGATGACGTGGCGCTGGGGCCCGTCCTCGCGGATGTGCTGACCGATGCGGCGCAGGCGAAGAAAGCGGATGAGATAGCTGGTGGAGGAGACCGAAACGAGGAAAGCGACGGCCGATCCAACGAGGATGGCGATCAACGCGCGGCCTCCCTCGCCATCCCGAGGACCTCCCGGGCCGTCTCCTGGTCACTGAAGTGCCGGGTCACCCCACCGGCAATCTGGTACGTCTCGTGGCCCTTCCCGGCTATCACCACGACGTCCGAAGCCCTGGCCATCCCAATCGCCCGGCCAATCGCCTCCGCCCGGTCGTAGACCACCTCGAAGCCGAAACCCTGGCGATGCCCCGCGAATCCCGCGATTATCTCCGCCGCAATTTCGGCAGGGTCCTCGTCGCGAGGGTTGTCGTTGGTGACCACCGCATAGTCTGCTTCCTTGCCCACCACCGCGCCCATGAGCGCGCGTTTGGTGCGGTCCCGGTTTCCACCGGCGCCGAAGACGACGATCAGACGCCCGCCCGGGTCCATGACTCCGCGGAGCGCCTGGGTGACCTGGTCCAGGGCGTCCGGAGAGTGCGCGTAGTCGACGTAGACGGCCGGGGACCCCCCCGGGTTAACCCGCTCGAGGCGGCCCGGGACCCCCGGAAAGTCTGCGACGGCCCCGACACAGTCGGCGAATCCCACTCCCAGCCGCTCGGTGGCGGCTATAGCAGCCAGCACGTTGTAAACGTTGTGCAAGCCGAAGAGTGGCACGGTGACTTTCCGGCCCCGCAGTCGGAAGCTCGCCTCGCCGTGGGCGAAGGTCAAGCCATCGGCATCGGCGAGGCCGTATCCGGCACCGGCAATCTCCAGACCGGCCAGCAGCCGGCGGCCGTAGTTGCTGTCCCGGTTGACCACCGCGAATTCGCTCACTCCGGGAGCGAAGAGTCGCGCCTTGGCGGCGAAGTAGTTCTCCATCGTGCCGTGGTAGTCGAGATGGTCGGGGCTCAGATTGGTGAAAACCGCCACGGCGAAGGCCAGGTTGCGAGTGCGCTCCTGGTCGAGGGCGATCGAGGATACCTCCAGCGCCACCGCTTTGTCCCCGGCGTCCCGCCGGTGGGCCAGCCGCTCAAACAACTCCGCCGCCTCGGGTGTCGTGCGCTCGCCGTTCAAGGTTCCTATCACCGAGGCGGGAACCCCGTTGCGCGAGCAAATGTGGCTCACCAGGTGCGTGACGGTGGTCTTGCCGTTGGTACCGGTCACTCCCACCAGCGAAAGCTCGGCCGAGACATCCCCGTAGAGAGCCAAGGCCAGGTCGGCCAGGAGCGCCCTGCCGGGTGCCGCGGCTCCCACCGCCCTGTCCCCTGGAATTCTGCCACCCAGCTGGACGGGATCGCCGAGCACGGCCACCGCGCCTCGTTCCAATGCCTCGAGAGCAAAGGAGGCTCCATCGTAGTTCCGGCCGGGAAGGGCGACGAAAAGGCTCCCCGGGGCCACCCTGCGCGAATCGAAGGAGATGGAGGTCACATCGGGGTCGGCCGCCAGCGGCTCGCCGGCATCGACTCCTGCCTTGCTCAGCAACTCGCTGAGGAGAATCTCGGCCTCCTTAAAACCCCCGCCATCCAGTGCCTCGGCGGCATCGGCCACCGGCCGAACCATCACCCGCGTCCTAGCAGCGAAGAGCTCGTGAGCCGCGCCGCAGCAGGGCAGTTCGTCCCCAACACACTAGCCCCGAAGCGATGCGGGAAGACCCGGCATCCGGCAAAGGGCGAGGGGTTGGAAGAAGCCGCGGCCGGGGCAAGGGCAACCGTGCCGGCGGTCGGAGCCGTGGCCACGACGTGAGCTCCGGTGTGATAGAGGGCATACGACATGATCTGGGAAAAGACCTTGGCAGAGGTGAGTCCGCCGTAGAGCTGGCGCGGCTCGGTAAGGACCACTATGGCCGACAGCGGGACGGAGGAGTTGGAAGCAAAACCGACGAAGGTGGCCATGTAGCCCCCGGGGACATATCCCGGGCGGCCACCACCATAGGGGACCGAGGCGGTTCCCGTTTTACCGGAGATCTTGAATCCCGGCACGGCCGCGGCGGGAGCGGTCCCGTTGGGGTGGGTCACCTTGGAAAGCAGTCCGGTCATCACCGAGGCCACCGAGCCGGGAAGCACGCGCCGGGTGGATATAGGCGTCGCCTTGCCCCCGACCTTGGAGACCAGCCGTGGCGTGACCATGACCCCACCGTTGGCGATGGAGTTGAAGGAGTCGAGCACCTGCATGGGGGTGACCGCCTCGTCCTGGCCGATGGGAACCGAGCCGGGTGCGGTGCCGGACCAGTGGGAGGGCGGGTCAAGGAAGCCAGGTGACTCGCCCGGAAGATTGAGTCCGGTCGGCACACCCCAACCGAAGTTGCGGAAGGAGGCGTCGATGGTCTGAGGGGAGAGCTTGGAGGCGATCATGATCGTACCGACGTTGGAGGACTGCTCGAGGATCTGCTGGGGGCTAAGGATCTCCGGGGCGTGCGTCTCCGCATCGTGGAACAGGGTCCCATCCAGGTAGATGTGGTCGGGGACCACCAGCTCCGTTCCCGGGGTGATCACCCCCTTGCGAAGGGCGGCGGCGAAGGTTGCGATTTTGGCCACGGATCCCGGCTCGTAGACGTAGTCCACCGCCATGTTTATGGGAGCCTGCTGCGTATAGCTGAAATGCGGTTGGGGCTGGTCGGTCGGCACGGCCCCACTCAGCTGATTCGAGTTCGGCGGCGCACCGGCCACCAGGTTCGCCATCGCCAGGACCGCTCCGGTTTTGTAGTTGGTGATGATGGCCACTCCCGCCCGGGCCTGGCTGGCCACCATCTCGTTGCTCAATGCCTCCTCGGCTCTCAGCTGAAGCGCGGCGTCCAGGGTAAGGGTCACGTTCGACCCCTGCACCGGCGCCGTAAGAACCTTGGTTCCACCGGGCAGCGTCGAACCGGATGGGTCGTAGGAGAGAAGCTCTTTGCCCGGCTTGCCGGTCATTGCAGAATTCAGCTCCTGCTCGATCCCACCCTGACCTTGCCCCCAGATGGAGACGTTGCCGATCACGGACGCCGCCATGGCACCGTTGGGACGTACGGTGGCCGGCTCGTTTACGAGGTACACGCCGGGGAGCTGGGCAAGCGCCGCGCGGACGTTTTTCGCAAGCGCATTGCTGATCTGGTGGTCGACGTAGACGTACTGGCCCTGAGCGAGCATCTCGGAGCGGATGGTGCTCCTCGGAATGCCCAGGATCGCACTCAGCTTGGACGCCTCGGCAATCGGATTCTGGATCATCAGCGGATCAACCACCACTGTCGAGCGGGGCACCGACGCTGCGAGCACCTGGCCCGCCGCGTCGAGGATCGAGCCTCTCTCCGGGGTGACGCTGACCACCGAGTAGCCCTCCTGGGAGGCCAGGCCACGGTAGTTCGCACCTGGGAATACGGTGACCTGGACCAGCCGAACGACGAGCACCAGGGCCATCACCGCTCCCGCCAGGCGCAGGAAAGCGAGCCGGCGCCGCGATACCGGTAACCAGGAAAGTCCGGTGGCCCGGGTCGGCCTGGCCCGCCTTGCCTGCGCCCCGGAGGCGGGGCGGGGTCTTCTTGGTGGAGCGGAGACTGCCATCTATCCCGCTCCTCCCGCAGAAACGGGCGGTGTGACAAGCGTCCGGCCGGAGGTCGTCGAAGGAGACTTTGGAGGCGTAGTGGTCGGGGGCGCGGTGGTGGGCGGGGCGGAAGCGGCGGCCGTCGTCGGTGGACCGGCCTTCGGGCCACCCTGGGAAGCTGTCGTCGTCGCGGTTGAGGCCTGAGCCGCAGAGCCGGCCACGGTGGTGGACGTCGTAGGTGGCACGGTAGTGGCCGTGGTGGGCGGCGTTGGCGTAACCCCGGAGGGCGAATAGTAGTAGCTGTACTGCTGGCCCTGGGCGGAATAGGTGGACCCGGGCTGGGTCGTGGCAGTTATGCCGGCGCCAGGAGCGAAGACCATATGGAGCTGGCTCTGGGCAATGGCAGCGATCCGGGCCGGCGCACTCAACTGCTGGTAGGTCGCCGTCAGGTTGGCGTTCTCCTTGTTCAGGCTGGAGAGCACCGGCTGGATGGTGTCCGCATGCAGCTGCATCTTGGCAATCTCGGCCCGCACCACTACCGAGACCAGTGCGCCTGCGGCAATGAAAGCAACCGAAAGCAGGACTATCAGTCGCTCGGCCAGCATTACGCGCCGGTTGTGGCGAAGCTCGGCACCGGTCGGGACGGTGCGCAGGCGCTGGATCCGATGTTGTGCTGTGGGGCCTAAACGGTGGGCTTGCGTACGCCTGGAGGGCGTTGACTCCTCGCGCTCAATGCGAGGCTTGGTGGAGTGCGCCGCCGCATGGGCCTTGGTGCGCGGAGTCGCACTGCGCGCCGCCCTGGGCTTGGTGCGCTTCGGGGCCTCCTTGGGCGGTGTCACTGCGGCCGAACGGGCTCGCTGCCTGTGTTGCGCCAGCATGTCAGCCGTCAGGACGCGATCGAGCGCCTCCTGCTCCGCTTCGCGCATGGCGACCCAGTCGGCAAAGGAGCCGACTCCACGCCGTTGCGCCCTGGGCAGCTGCCTGATCTCGGCCATTACAACCCTCTCAATTCCGCCACCGCAACCGGCTCGATCATTTCAACGGCCCGCAGCTTGGCCGAGCGAGCACGCGGATTGGCGCGCACCTCGTCCTCCCGGGGCCTGCGCATGCCGCCTAGACGGCGCGCCACGACTTGGGCCCCGCAGACGCAGGGCAAATCCTTGGGGCAGCGGCACCCGCCGTCGATCATCGCGGCGAACGCGCGCTTAACCCGCTGATCCTCCCCGGAGTGGTAGGAGATCACACAAATCCTCGCAGGCGGCCCGAAAACGGCGGGAATCTTCTCGAGCAGCTCCTCGAGAGCTTCCATCTCCTGATTGACCTCAATACGCAGGGCCTGGAAGACCTTGGTCGCAGGGTCAATCCTCCGGCCGGCGTACGCGCGACCCACCACCTCGGCCACCACCTCACGCAGATCCGCGGTCGTGGTGATCCTTCCGGCGCCCATGGCCTGCTTGATACGCCGGGCCAGTTTGCGGGCGAAGCGCGGCTCGCCATTCTCGGCGATGGCCCTTGCCAGCACGACCTCGTCCACCTGGCGCAGATAGTCGGCCAGATTGAGTCCGGAAGCCGCATCCATCCGCATGTCGAGTGGACCCGCCTCCCGGAATGAGAAGCCCCTGGCGGGATCGTCCAGCTGGCGTGAGCTGACTCCCAAATCGAATAGGCCGCCTACGAGGGGGCGATCAGCCATCCAATGGCGAACTTCCTCGTCCGCCAGCACCTCGTCAAGGGCGCGGAAGCTCGCCCACCTCAGCTCGACACGCTCCCCGAACTCGGCCAGCCGGCCACCGGCGAACTCGATCGCCACGGGATCACGGTCCACGGCGATCACCGCCAAGGCCTGGTTGCTGGAAAGCAGCGCAGCGGTGTGCCCACCCCCGCCGAGTGTCCCATCCACGATCACTCCGGAGCTGGAGGAGAAGATCTCACAGACCTCACGCCACATCACCGGGGCGTGATAGGCGGAGTCGAAGCCGCTTGGGTGCGCCTCAGGCATCCTCGCTCCCCCGGTAGTTCCGCCAGTTCTCGGGCGACCATAACTCGATGGTCTCCAGCGCCCCGATGACAAGCACTTCCTTCGAAAGACCCGCGAATGCCCGTAGGCGCTGCGGCACGGCCAGCCTGCCGTTGGCGTCAATCTCGGCCTCAAAGGCCTCGCTGGACCAGATGCGCACACGCCGTCGGACGGACTCGTCACCCATGTCCTGGGAGAGGAGTTGCAAGGAGAAGCGTTCGAAGTCCTCGTGCTTCCACACTGCGAGGCAGGCGTCGGAGTACTGGGAGCGGGCCACTACGCATCCGTCGCCAAGCAGGCTGCGGAATCGCGCAGGGAGCGTGAGCCGGCCCTTGGCGTCGAGGGTGTGTTCGTGAGTGCCGATGAACCGAGTCGACGGCGTTTCGGTCACTTTCACCCCCGAT
>JAJZLQ010000116.1 GCA_021850605.1 Actinomycetes bacterium | reverse complement strand
TGGCGCCTCGAAGGTGCTCATCAGTCAAGGGGAGGTCTCGGTGACCGTCAGTTTGGGCGGAATCTTCTACCCCGGCATCGGTGACGAGACACCCGAGGAGCTGATGGTAGCGGCCGACGAAGCCCTTTACGAATCCAAGCACCTTGGCCGCGACCGCCTCACCATGCACAGCGCGCCGGCGTTGGCCGGCAGCTGATCCCCACTAGGCCGGCGGAGGAAGCTTCGCGGCGGCGTAGGCCGCGTCGATGGTCGGCTTCACCTGTTTGGTAAGGCTCTTCGGGGGTGAGAGCGCGAGGTAGGCGCGGAACTGTTGGACGGCACCGTTGGCGTTATGGCTGTCCTGGTAGAGGGAGATTCCGTAGAAGAGCCTTCCGTAGAGGTAGCCGGGCTCGATGGTCACCGACTGGCGCATCTGGGCGATACCCGCCGCCAGGAGCGCCTTGGAGTGATCCTTGCGCCCCGCCTGCCTGAGCAGCCAGCCGTTCCACGCCAGCGCCTCCGGTTGACGCGGATCCGCCACGAGGACGGAGGAGAAGAGCTGCAGGGCCTGGGTGTCCGAGCCCACCGCGGCGAGCTGCTCGGCAGTCGACAGGCGGGTGGCAATCTCGCTCGGCGAGAGCGAAGTGGACGGCTTGGCAAGCGCGCCGTAGGCGAGCAGTCCTCCACCGGAAAGGATCAGCAGGACTCCCGCAGTGCCGACCAGCTTCTGGGCCAGGCTGGCCGAGGCCAGGGCCACCCGGACGCGGCCGGGCGCGGGACTCTCCAGCCGTGGCGAGGTGGGCAGCGGCTCACCGCCGGCGCTGGATGAGGCGGCTCCTTCGGAGGCGGCCACCGGCCTACGCGCCCGGCGCCGGTAATAAAGCAGGCCGCCAAGAGGAATCCCCAGCACCAGGACAATGCCCGCTCCGGCCAGCGCCCTCCCACCGTTGGAGCTCGGCGGGACCAGGAGCACGGATGGTCCGTAGGTCGCGAGCAGCTGGTCGATGATCTGGGCGTTGCTCGCGCCCTGGTGCACCATTTGGGTGATGAAAGTGCGAAGAGCGAAGGCCGAGGCCGTGTTGGCGTCCTTGGTGGAGACCGAGATGCAATTAGGGCACTTGACGATGCTCTCCAGGTAGCTGATCCGCTGTGCATCGGTGGTTCGGCCGGGGCTGACGCCCAGATAGACCCCAATGCTTGCCACCGCCAGCAGGGCCAGGATGGCCAGTTTGGCCCGGAGGCCAAGTGCGCGGGCGCGCGGCTTGGATCCCGGGCCCCGGGCCACCCGCGCTCCGTCCTTCTGCGAGTCGATGGTCCTAGCCATAGGTCGACCACGCCAGATTCATCAGAGCCACCAGGCCGGGAGACGTGACCTGGCCGACGATACGGGTGACCACCTTTCCGTCCGGAGCCACCAGGAAGGTCTGGGGTGGATTGGCCACTCCCCAATTGAGGCCCACCACCCCGCTACCGTCGAAGACCACCGGCCAGGTGACCCCCAACTGCTTCACAAAGGCCTGGGCCGAGGTGGTGCGGTCGTTCACGGTGACTCCAACTATGTGCACCGAGGAGCCCCAGGGATGCGCGGGGGCCTCGGCCAGAAAGCGCTCGAAGGCCGAGGTTTCCGCCCTGCAGGGGGCACACCAGCTGGCGAAGAAGTTGACCAGCATGTACTTACCGGCCGGATCGAGCTTGTAGGTCCCGCCACTAAGAAGCCGGCCCGCCAGAGCCGGCGCCTTTTTTCCCACCAGCGGGCTGGGAGCAACCGCGTTGGGGGAGGTCGGATGGACACTGGCCGCGGCGATCGCAAAGGCGACAACGGCCAGCGCCAGTCCCGAGAGCACCCAGCGTGCCGGATGGTGGCGCTTGGTCGGAGCCGAGGGCTCAGCCGAGTCGTTGGAGAGCGAAACGGCCATCTAGGCGTTCTCCTCCACGCGAGTGGGCGCGGCTCGGTGTGGCCGGGTTGACGCACGGCGGCGGCGCAGTGCCGCTGCGACGCCAAGTACCCCGCCCAGGCCCATCACCGCACCGCCGATCCAGAGCCAGGAGACCAGCGGCTCGACCACCACGCCGATCATCACCGGTCCGGTGGCGGTCTGAGGAGGGGAGTCGAGAGTGATATAGACGTCCTCGGTCAGGCCGACCTTCACACTCGGCGTTCCGACGACCTGAGTGTTGGTCCCGAACTGCGAGATGGCGGGGTGATAGGGACCGCTGCCGTCGATGGTGATCGAGGCGAGCAGGCTGGTACGCGCGGGGGTGACCTTGGTCGCCACGCCGTCATAGGTGAAGCGATGCCCATGGAAGTAGCCCGTCCCGAAGGGCGTGAGCTTGATCTCTCCACGGCTTCCGAAGGCGGTGGAGGTCGCCAGTGCCACCGCGACGATGGCCACTCCGATATGAGCCACGAGTCCGCCCATCGAGGCCAGCGAGCGCACACCACCGCGCCTGAGGCGCCTCAGCACCTGCTTGCCCGTGCCGGCCAGGGCGAAGGCGGCCACCCCGTAGGCGCCTATCACGCCCTTGTCGCGCAAGCCGAGGATAACCGCTACCAGTACCACGCCCAGGGCAAAGGCGGCTGGGACGAAAAGCGCATCGACAAGGGCCGAGGCGGCACTGCGCCGTGCGCCCAGGTAGGGCGCGACGGTCATGGCGAAGAGCATCACCAAGGCCAGCGGCGCGGTGAAGCTGTCGAAGAACGGAGGGCCGACCGAGACGACCTGGCCCGTCACCGCCTGGGCAAGCAGGGGGAAGGTGGTCCCGATCAGAATCACCAGGGCGAAGGCGGAGAAGAGGAGGTTGTTGAGCACGTAGGCGCCATCGCGCTCGAGTAGCGCCGGCATCCCCGCCGAGCGCAACAGGGGGACGCGCCAGGCGACCAGGGCCAGCGAGACCACTGTGACCACTGCGAAGAAGGTGATCAGGTCCGGGCCAAGTTTGGAGCCCGAGAAGGCGTGCACGCTCTGCAGCACTCCCGATCGGGTGAAGAAGGTCCCGAGGATGGTGAGAGCGAAGGTCGAGAGCAGGAGCGAGACGTTCCAAATACGCAGGTTCCCCCCGCGCTTGGCCGAGAGCGCGGAGTGGATGTAGGCGGTCCCGCAGAGCCAGGGAAGGAAAGCGGCGTTCTCCACCGGGTCCCAGGCCCAGTATCCTCCCCAGCCCAGCACCCGGTAGGACCACCACGCCCCGAGGAAGATCCCCAGCGTGAGAAATACCCAGGCGACCAGGGCCCAGTAGCGCGTCTCGCGGGCGAAGTCGAGGTCGGTGCGCCCGGTGATCAGCGAGGAGACGCCGAAGGCGAAGGGGATGGTGAAGCCAACGTAGCCCAGGTAGAGCATGGGCGGGTGAAATGCCACCAGCGGATAGTCCTGGAGCAGCGGATTCGGCCCCTGACCATCGAACGGCGGATGCGCGAGCGTCACGAAGGGGTTGGCCGAGTGCAGCATCAGTGCGAAGAAGTAGGCCGCCACCACCAAGCCGACCAGCATGGTCCAGGCCATCGAGCGGTCCGGCTCCCTCTTGCGCGAGCGGAAGAGCACCAGCGCCAGGTAGAGCGAGAGGATTAGCGCCCAGAGCAGGATCGATCCCGCCAGGGAGGACCACATGCCGGTGATCTGATAGAGAAGCGGCGTCTCCCGGGAAGAGTTCTGGGCTACGTAGGCGATGGAGAAGTCATGGGTGAGAAGAGCCCTCTGCATGGCGAAGGTGGACAGCAGTGCACCCACCGCCACGAGCACCACGAAGCCCCCCGCTGCCCGAATAGCGGTGCCGCTCCTGTGGCGTATTCCCCATCCGTACTGCGCTATGCCGGCCAGCGCACCAACCAGGGAGACGACCAGGCCGGCGGTGCCCAGTACCGCGTTCACAGCTTCTTTCCGTTCACCGTCGCAACCCGGTTCGGGTGCGCGGCGATGTAGTTGGCGGAGTGCTTGACCATGATCTGGTCGGAGAGGAAGTGGTTGCCCTGGAAGTGTCCGACCAGCACCACCGGAAGGTTGGGCTGGAAAAGCTCGGGAGGATTGGCGGTGTCGACGATCGATATGGTGCGGCCGTCCTGCCCAACCAGCTGAAAATCAACCCCTCCCGAGGAGTTGGTGGTCACCGTGTGCGGCTTCACCACGCCCTCCAGGCGAAAGGTGGTTGTCCCCAGCTTGGCCTTCAGCGCCAGCGCCTCGTCCACCGTGCGGAAATAGACAAGGGAATTACCGAGGCCTTTGGCGATCAAAAATCCCAGTGCGGCGGCGATCACCAGGATCGGCACCCAAACGCGTAGCCTCCTCCTGCGTTGTGGAACGGTGGGCTTGGGGCCACCGTCGAGCAGGTCACCGATGCGGGATTCGTCAAGCACGCGGTGTCACCCCGCCGGAGCGGTTACCCACCGCCGCCTTGCGCAGCCGGGCCGACTTGAAGATCAGCCAGATGGAATAGACGGCCAGCGTCACCAGCACGGCGGCGTATCCCGCTATCACGTAGGGGTTCATCTTCGCGCCACCCCCTGGTCGCTCTGGACTCCGGGCGACGGATCAAGCAGCCTGCCGATGGCCTCGTCCCCGGTGGTCGACTCGGCCAGGCGCTCAGCCTCCCAGGCCTCGAACTGGGTGGCCTCGAGCTCGGCGGACATCGTCTCCACGCGGTATCGGACCATGGCCATCCAGATGTAGACCATGGTGAAGGCGATGAAGCCCAGCAGCAAGGTCCAGGCCATGATTCCGTGCACCTTGGTGTTCGCACCCAAGGTGGCCACCGTCGCCCCCTGGTGGAGGGTCCTCCACCAGACAACCGACTCGTGCACGATTGGTACGTCGATGAAGGCGATCAGTGCCGCCACCGCCGAGCGCTTGGCCCGCACCTCGGGGCTGAGGGGGATGCGGCGCAGGGCGAGATAGCCCAGGTAGAGCACGAAAAGAATCGCGGTGGTGGTCAGCCGGGCGTCCCAGGTCCACCAGACCCCCCAGGCGGGCCTGCCCCAGATGGAGCCGGTCACCAGGGTCAGCCCCGTGAAGACCACCCCCACCTCGGCCGAGGCGACGGCGATCCGGTCCCATTTGAGCGAGCGGGTCGGCCGCCAAAGGTAAAGGCCGGAGGCGATCGAGGTGACGCCGTAGGCCAGGTAGGCCACCCAGGCCACCGGGGGATGGACATACAGCAAGCGGGCCAGGTTGCCCTGGACCACGTCCGGTGGGGTGACGAAAAGCCCCATCACCACCGTAGCGGCGACGAGCAGCAGGGATGTCACGCCAACAGCCTTGCGCAACAAGGTCGACGTCAACTCAGTTCAATCCTCCATGGCGGGGCCGAAAGCGGCCGCACCCACCGCCAAGAATACGACGCTGAAGATCGCAACGATCTTCAGCCATGGGTCGTAGATCCCCGTGCCAGCGCTCTCTGCATCGCTCCAGCACTTGGCAGCGGAGATGACAATCGGCGCCAGAACGGGTATCACCAGCAGGGGGAGCAGGCTTTCGCCGCTGTGCTCACTGCTGGAGAGTGCACCGTAAACCAGGCCGATCGACCCTATAGCAAGGGTAGCCGCCACCGCCGATATTGCCAAAAGTCCCAGCGAGCCGACGGGAGGATTGAACAGGACGGCGATTCCCGCCGCGGCCACCGCCTCCAGCACGAACATCTGAACCGCCAGTGCGGCCAGCTTCCCGAGAAAGATGGCCATGGGATCGACGCCGTAGAGGACCAGCCCCTCCATTGCCGAGTTCTCCCGCTCCACCCGGAAGGAGCGCGAGATGAGATAGAGCGAGCTGAACAGGACCACCACCCAGAAGAGCCCGGGAGCGATCTCCGCCAGGAGCCGGTCCCGGGTGTCCAGCGCAAAGCCGAAGGTGAGCAGCACCGCCAGGGCGAAGGGGATCACCTGGTTGAGGGCGACCTTGGAGCGGAACTCGATCAGCATGTCCTTGCGCGCCACCGCCCATGCACGCCGGATCACGCTTGGGCCTCGGGCGAAGGCCGGGGAATGGCTCCGCGCGTTGTTCCACCGACCATATCCACCACCCGTCCGGCGGCCGAGGCGGCGTCGGCCTCGTGGCTGGCGACGATGGCGATGGCGCCACGCCTGGTCGCCTCCACCAGAAGCTTGTCGAGAAGCTCCCGGCCCGAGGCATCGAGGCTCGAGTGCGGCTCGTCCAGCAGCCAGAGCCGGGGGTTCTTGGCCACCAAGGCCGCCAGCGCCACGCGGCGCTTCTGCCCGGCCGAAAGTGAGGCGACCCGCTGGCGCCAGAGACGGCCGCGAACCCCGAAGAGTTCGGCCGCGTCGTCGATCCGCGAGGAAGGGACCAGGAGGAGGCGCCTGGCCAGGTCCAGGTTCTCCGAGACGGTTAGGTCTTCATAAAGGTGGCTGCGGGTTCCCATCATCCCGGCCAGAGCCCTCAGCGAGCGCTCCCCGCCAGGCAACTCCACACCCAGGACCCTCGCCCTTCCCCGCGTCAACTTCTCCAGTCCAGCCAGGGTGCGCAGCAAAGTCGTCTTGCCGGCGCCGTTGGGGCCCCGAAGGAAAACGGTCTCCCCCGCCTTCACCTCCAGCGTGAGGTTGAGCAGGGCCGGAAAGCCGGCCAGGGTGACTGTGACGGAGGAGAGGGAAACGGAGTCGTCCGCGGGCAATGGCGCTCCCGGGTTCGGGGGTCGGCGGCTCAGGCCCTTTGGGACTTGAGAAGGTCGATGTCGCTCTCGACCATCATCGCCACCAACGACTCGAAGTCCACCTCGCGCTTCCAGCCGAGCTGGTGCTCGGCGCGCGAGGGATCCCCGACCAAGAGATCCACCTCGGCGGGACGCATGAAGCGCTCGTCCTGGACCACGTAATCCTGCCAGTTGAGACCCACGCTCGAGAAGGCCAGCTCGCAAAACTCGCGCACCGAATGGGTGCTGCCGCTGGCCACCACGTAATCGCCCGGCGTGTCCTGCTGCAGCATCAGCCACATCGCCTTCACGTAGTCCCGGGCGTATCCCCAGTCGCGTTGAGCATCCAAGTTGCCCAGGCGTAGCTCCTTGACCAGGCCCAGCTTGATCCCCGCCACGTGGTGGGAGATCTTGCGGGTGACGAACTCCAGCCCGCGCCGGGGGGACTCGTGGTTGAAGAGGATGCCCGAGTTGGTGTGCATCGCGTAGCTCTCGCGGTAGTTGATAGTGAGCCAGTGGCCGTAAACCTTGGCAACACCGTAGGGCGAGCGCGGATAGAAGGGCGTGCTCTCGCGCTGGGGAACCTCCTGCACCTTACCGAACATCTCGGAAGAGGAGGCCTGGTAGAAGCGCGCCTCCGGAGCCGACACCCGGATGGCATCCAGCAGCCTGGTCACGCCCAGAGCCGTGGTCTCCCCGGTGAGCACCGCCTGCTGGAATGAGGCCTGG
This sequence comes from Actinomycetes bacterium, assembly GCA_021850605.1. Taxonomy (GTDB): domain Bacteria; phylum Actinomycetota; class Acidimicrobiia; order Acidimicrobiales; family Acidimicrobiaceae; genus Acidithrix. Next base: position 4,776 of record JAJZLQ010000116.1, on the reverse strand, counting down.
ACGAAGGACTGGGCCGCGAGGTTGTAGACCTCGGCAGGCTGGGTGTCCCTGAGAATGGACATAAGCGACGTCTGGTCGAGCAGGTCCCCTGAGACGAGGTCGATGGAGTCCTGTATATGAGCGATCCGCTCGAAGTTCACCGTCGAGGAGCGCCTGGTCATCCCGATCACGCGATAGCCCTGCTCGAGAAGGAACTCGGCGAGATACGAACCGTCCTGTCCGGTGATTCCGGTAATCAGAGCAACCTTCTTCACAGACTCTCCTCCCGACGGCGCGCTGGGCCGGCCGCAAACAATCTAGTGGCCAAGCCCGATAGCGCGGGAGACACCCTGAGCCGCCCCGCGCGCGGCAATGGGCCGGCCATTTAGCGGCATCTCTTTGCCTGGGCCTGGAACCGAAGTCCGGCTGCCGCCCGAACCAGGTGAGCGGGCGCCACGAGACGCGCTCAGCGGTCCTTCCACTCCGGCGGGCGTTTCTCGATGAAGGCGGCGAGGCCCTCGCGGGAATCCTCCAGGCCCGTCACCACCGTAAGCATGGATTGCAGATAGGCGAGTGCGGAGGAAGAGTCCATGTCCAAGGCACGGTAGAAGGACGCCTTCCCGAGAGCGAGGATCGAGCCCGACTTCGAGGCGATCTCCGCGATCCTCTCCCCGGCCCGAGCCCGGAGCTCGGACTTCGGAAAGACCCAGTTGACAACTCCGATACGCAATGCCTCCTCCGCGCCGATGCGCCTGCCGGTCATCATCAGCTCGAGCAGAACCCTTGGATGGACGTAACGCAGCAGGGGAACGGTGATGATGAAGGGCCAGACCCCGACGTTCACCTCGGGCACGCCGAAGGCGGAGTCCTCCGAAGCAACCACGAAGTCGCAGGCTGCCGCCAGCCCGAAGCCACCGGCCAGCGCATAGCCGTCCACCACCCCGAAGATGGGTTTGGGATAGCGCCACATGCGCTGGAACAGGCTTCCAAGGCTGGCCCGCGCCTGGTGCAGGTCGAAATAGGAAGCTCCGGCCGCCATGGTGGAGAGGTCCACTCCGGTACAGAAGGCCTTGCCGCCCACGCCGGAGATGGCAACCGCCTTCACATGCGGATCCCGCTCGAAGCGGGCCAGCTCCTCCTCTATACGCGACAGGACCTCCATGGTGATGGAGTTCATCTTCTCCGGACGGTTGATGAGGAGCCAGCAGACACGGTCCTCAACTTCGACGATCAGCTCGGCGCTACTCATAGCCTCAATCTAAACCGCTCCAGTGGCGCCGGGGGGTGAAATACATGAGTCTGCCTGCAGTTGTCCGATAAAGCTACCAACCGGTAGGTTTCTGGGCGTATTCTTTCAGCAGGGGAGATGGTGGAATGATACGCGTCGCCATGGCCAGGCTTGGAGAAAAGGATTCCCATACACAAGAGGCGGTGCGCGCTCACAGGATGCCCAGGGAGCGGCGCAAGCAGCTCCTGATCGAGCAGGCCCTGGCGCATTTTGCCGCCAAAGGCTTCCACGCCACCTCCATGCAGGACATCGCCACTGCCGCCGGGGTGACCAAGCCTGTCATCTACCAGCACTTCTCCTCCAAGCGGAGCCTGTACCTCGACCTGCTGGGAATGACCGGCGAAGAGCTTTGCGACCGGATCCGGACCGCCACCGCCAACTCCGAGTCCGTACACCAGCAGGTAATCGCGGGCTTCGACAGCTTTTTCCGCTTCGCCTACGAGAACCGCCCCGGCTACGAGCTTCTCTTTGCGAGCGGCCCACGACGCGACCCCGAGTTCCAGGGCGCGCTGTCGGAAATCGAGGACGAGGTGGCCGACCTGGTCACTTCCCGGATCGAGGCGGACATCTCCGAATCCCACCGCCGCTTCGTAGCTCTGGGGGTGATCGCCCTGGCCGAGGGAACGCTCAGGCGCTGGCTGCGCGAACTCGACCTCTCCGGTGCACCCGCCACCGCCTATGAGGAGACCAGCGGCCCGATGTGGTCGCGGCGCATCGCCGCGCTTGCCTGGGCGGGCCTGCGCGGGATCCAGGCCGACGAGCTCGACCAGAACGCAAAGGAGTAGCCACCGCGGCGGCCGCATGACGGGCACAGCCCAGGAAGACTGTAAGGATGCCGCGCTATGTGCTGACCATCAGATGCCAGGACCAGCCGGGCATAGTCCTGGCCACCGCCCAGGCGATAGTCGAGGCGGGCGGCAACATCGTCGAGAGCGATCAGTTCTCCGATCCGGTCACCGGCCTCTTCTGCATGCGCACCTGCTTCGATAGCCGGACCGACCCTGCCGAGAGGCTGTCGTCCAACCTCGCCCGCTTCGACGCCACCATAGGTCTGCGCCCAGTGGAACGCCGGCACCGGATTATGGTGATGGCGTCCAAGCTGGACCACTGCCTTGCCGACCTGATTTACCGGCACCAACTCGGCGAGCTGCCGGTTGAGATCCCCCTCATCGTCTCCAACCACCCGGACCTCGAGCCACTCGCGGCGCGCCACGGCATCCGCTTCGCGAAGCTGGAGGCGACGCCTTCCAACCGGGAGGAAGTGGGACGGGAACTGGCCGCGCTAATCGAGGAAAACGCCATCGACGATGTGGTGCTCGCGCGGTATATGCAGATCCTCTCGCCGGAGGTGTGCGCCCGCTACCCGGGGCGGATCATAAACATCCACCACTCGTTCCTGCCCGGCTTCAAGGGCGCCAAGCCCTACCACCAGGCCTACGCGCACGGCGTGAAGCTGATCGGGGCAACAGCCCACTATGTCACCGCCGAGCTTGACGAGGGGCCTATCATCGCCCAGGACGTCGAGCCTGTCACCCACGCCACCGGTCCGGAAGAGTTGATCGCCATCGGGCGCGACATCGAGCGATCCGTCCTTGCCCGAGCGGTACGGCTGCACGCCGAGGACCGGGTGGTCCTGGCCGGCAGGCGAACAATCGTCTTTGCGCCCTGACGCCGACATCAGAATCAGGAACAGCAGGTATCCCTGAGACAGTTCAGGCCCCCGCACCATCGGCAAGATGCACAGGCGCCCATCGACTGCCTCCGGGCGGCGCGGCAATCGTTTCCTGTCCGCACGCACGGCCGCATCCAGTCAGGCAATGAGGTCGACCTCATCACCGTCGTATGTGCGCCAGTGTCCCCAGCGGGCGATTCCGTCCACCCAGCTCGCCTGCTTGAGGATCTCCCCGACCACAAAGGTTTCCAGGAGGTGTCCGAGTTCGGTCAGGGCGGTTGGGTCAACCCGGGCAAGCCGGACGGCGGTTAGGCCCAAGAGCCCGGCAGCGAGGCCGGAATCGACCAGGTGCACCTTTGGCGCTACCGCCGAACGCCGCCGCAGGGTCGTACCCCACGCCGGTAGCTCGCGGACCAAAAAGACCGACTCGAGGATTGCCAGGTAGCCGGTGGCCGTGCCGCGGTTCAAACCAGCAGCCTCCGCGGTGGCCGAGATATTGAGCAGCTGTCCGGTCTGAGAGGCGAGGTGGCGCAATAAGGAGGGAAGTTGCCTGCGCCGGCGAGGCTGGGCCAAAACTGCCACATCGCGCTCGAGAACCGTAGTCACATAGTCGTCGCACCACCGGACTCGAGCGGCATCGGTCCCTCTGGCCAATGCAAGCGGAAACCCGCCCCGCACGACGCGGCCGATGTACTGCTCCCATGTCGTGGTGGATACGGATGGCGTTGTCAGCTTGGTGAAATCGCCAGGGGCTAGCACCTCCAGCAGATCCTCCCGGGTTCCATCTAGCTCGCCCTGGGAAGAAGGGAAGCACAGACAGCAGGTGAACCCGCCCTGCAAGATAGCGAGCCAGCTCAGGCACCGCCTCGGAGCGGGTCGAGCCGGTAAGCACAAAACGGCCTGGCCTGAGCCCTCGATTGAGCTCCGACTTGATCGCGCCGAGCAGCTCCGGTGCGTGCTGGTACTCATCGATGCACACCGGCGCCGCGCTGCCGGCGACAAGTGCCGGGTCTGCAGAAACCGCCTCCGCAGTGGAAGGATCGTCGAGGTCGATCACCTCGACGCCCGCCATTTTGGCCAGCTCCGCCAGGAGCACGGACTTGCCGACTGTGCGTGGCCCCTGAAGCACGACAACGGCCTCTTCAGCCATGCGTGCGGTGGCGACTTCAAGAAGACGACGGCGTATCAACCTCGCGGGCATGAGACTGAGAACAATCCTTATCCCGCAATTTTACGGAGAGTTCTTCCACAAATTTATGATCCGTTATCCAGCAGATTCGCAGTACCGTAGCCCAAAGTGCCCGGGGTGACAGCTACAACCCCGAGAGGTGACCCACGCAGCCGGTAACAGTTGACACCTCCAGAGCGAAGCCCCAAGATGAGTTCTGCCAGGGACTCTCCGACCCGGCGCTCACCGCAGCTTCGGAACCACGCCTTGCCCCGGCCCACCCCAGGCCTCCACTGATGCGCTCATGATGTGGCCTGCCGGCCGTACCCGCCATCGGTAAACGGGCGACCTTCGAAGCCGGCGGCGAACCCAGTCACCTCGCGCCCCGTCAAGAAGATGCGCAGGCGCAGGTTGCTGTGCACAACTTCCATCTACACCGTGGCTGGTCCGCACCTGCGGAAATTCTAGAGGCTGCGGGCCGCGCGTATCAGATGCGCAGACCTGATATGGCGCGCGATAACCAGGTGCTGGATCTCGAGGTTTCTTCCCAGACGGTGTAGATCTTGGAGCAATGTCCAACTCTCCTGTTCACCCGTACTTTCAAGAATGGAGAGACCGTAAGTATTTCCTTGACCGGCTCGTCTGGCAGTGATTTAGGACGATTTGGGT
>JAJZLQ010000133.1 GCA_021850605.1 Actinomycetes bacterium | reverse complement strand
GATGATCACCAAGGCCCGCATCGATCAGCTGCGCGGGCTCCCCGGGATGGGATGGCTCACCGCACTGAGGGCGCCTGCGATCAAGGCACTGGCCCAGGACGACGGGCCGCTGCAGATGGCCGCCAGATGGGATTGTTTCATGGCCGCCGACAGCACTCCGGCACTTCACCGAAGTCGAGACCGGGGCCTTCTCGGCGGTGACGGTGTTCCACGGCCCTCGGCGCACCATCGTCCACAACGACGCGCATGTGCCAGGGCGCCAGGCGAGCAATGTCGTCCACGAGCTGGGGCACGCCGTGCTCCTCCACGACCCAACGCCTGCCTTGGACGATCGGGGCTGTCGGCTTGTGGGATCAGAACGTCGAAGACGAGGCCCAGTGGCTCGCGGGAGCCCCGCTGCTCACGGAAGACGCGGCACTGTCGATTGCCCGGAGCGGCACCTCCCTCGCCGCCGCGGCCATGCATTTCGGGATCAGCGAGCAGGTGGTCACCTACCGACTGAATGTGACCGGCGCCCGGAAGCGAGTCGCTCGTGCCCGGACCTTTCGAGTGGTGCGGTAGCCCAGGTGGGAGCGTCGGCCCGCCCACCAGCCGGCTTGGGGCGGTTGACCGATTTACAGAAGCAGGTATATTTACTGACGTTGTGAATAACCGTGAGATTGTAAATATAGAGGGCGGCGAGGTGACCCGGGAGGTTCAGCGGATCCTCCAGGACGTACCGGGCGTCCAGGTCCTGGTCGAGCCCAGGCTGCGGGATGGCAGGCGCCCTGATCTGGTCATTCGTGCCGGGGACGTGACCCACGCCGTGGAGATCAAGGCGCAACGGCAGACCAATGCCGCCGCCGCCCACCAGCTTGCCGAATACGCCCGCCACCTCCCCGGTGATCTGCACCTCCTCCTCGTTGCCCAGACCACGACAAAGGAGGCCCGCCGGATCCTGGAAGAGGAGGGGGTAGCCGTCATCGACGGCCTCGGGAACATTCGCGTCGAACTTCCCGGCATGTTCCTCTGGACCGAGGGCCGCAAGCCGCCGAAGGCAGCGGGACCCGCTGGCCAGCCGCCCGCCCGCCTGACCGGTCGGGCAGGGGTGGCGGCGCAAGCGCTCCTCGCCGATCCGGGACGGGACTGGCGTGTCAATGACCTGGCGGCCGAGGCCCACATTTCTCCGGCGCTCGCGCACAGAGTCCTTGCACGATTGGAGAGAGAGGACCTAGTGGCTGCAGAGGGTGCCGGACCCCACCGAGTTCGGCACGTCACGAACCCGTCGGCGCTTCTCGACCTGTGGGCGGAAGAAATGCACGACCGGAAGGTCAAAGAGGTTCGCGCCTTCCGATTGGCACGGAATCCCCGTGAGCAGGCGGGCGCAGTCGACAAAGCGCTCGACGAGGCGCACATTGATCACGCCGTGACAGGGGCGGCCGCCGCTGCACACCTCGCACCGTTCATCACGGCGATTCCGGTCACCGATGTCTGGGTAACCGAAACGACTCCACTTGAGGTCGCGGTGAACGCGGCCGGAGCGGAGCAGGTCGCCGAAGGACACAACCTTCTCTTGCGTCAGACGGTTGGCGACGAAGCTCTCGCGTTCCGAAAGAAAGTGGAAGACATCTGGCTGGCGAATCCGTTCCGCGTTTTTCTCGACCTTCGTCATGATCCGCGCCGAGGCCGTGAACAGGCAGATCGACTTCGCGAGGAGGTGATCGGGTTTTGAGCAAGCGACATCACAGTGACTACGACGAGATAACGACGGCGCGTTGCGAGCGTGCACTCGCCACATTGCTCGGCGACATCGGGCCGTGGGGCCAGCGTGTCTTCCTGGCTGGTGGCCTTGCCCCGCGCTACATCGTGGGGAGCCTTCCCGAGGGCGCACGCCCACATGTCGGGACTACCGATGTCGACCTGGTGATCGGGCTGGCTCTCGGGGACGAGAGTCCAGAGGCGTACCGGACGCTGGAGAACAACCTGAAGAAGGCTGGTTTCACGGCAGAACAGTCCTTTCAGTGGAAGCGGACGGTAGAGGGGGTGACGGTGACGGTGGAATTCCTGTGCGAAACCGACCAGGTCGACGCCGGCAGAATCTTCAAGCCGAAGGAGGGAACGGGTTCCGGCCTGGGCGCCTTCAATGTCCGGGGCGCACAACTCGTGACCAGGGATTTCATGGAGTGTGAGATCGAGGCGGACCGTCTCGATGACGGCGGGCGGTCCCGAATCACGGTACGAGTCGCCGGCATTCTGTCGTACGTCGTTCTCAAGATCTTTGCCTTCCAGGATCGCCACGAGAACAAGGACGCGTACGACCTCGTCTACACGCTTCTGAACTTCGGCGAGGGTCCAGAGGACGCAGGGAGGCACGCGGGCGAGAGTCCAGTCGCCGACGATGAGCAGGTCCACGCCGCACTGCAGCTTCTGGGGGATCGGTTCGAGACGGCGGATCTCGACGGCCCGCACGCGTATGCGGGATTCCTGGACGACGGCGACGCCGACGAGGTCGCCCGTCTGCACCAGCAAGCTGTTCAGGTTGTTCGTAAATTTCTCGCCGGATTTCGGTCATAGGGCAGCAACCCGAAAGGACGGCATGGCGGATATCGCAGGCAACCGGCAGAAATACCTGGGCAAGCGGGGACGCACCCATCGGTACACGTCCTTCGACTACTGCTTCAACTACTTCCAGGCGCATCACGAGGCGGGCGCCCTCCCTGCTCTCCTTGATGGCGAGGCACTCCAGCTGTCGTGCCTGCACCTCGGCTTCTACCTCGCCAGTTGGGGGATGTTACGGGGCAAGGCGGCGCTGTTGCAGCGCAGCGCCCCAACCTACGCGCCGGTCATCGAAGCCCTCGTCACTGCCCCTGATGGGCTGTGGCGTCTCGACTGTGACGGCTAAACCGACGCTTCCATCGCGGAAATGCTGGGGTTCGGGAGAACGATCCGTAAGTCGTTCGTCGATGGTCCGTTCGACATTCTCGTCACAAAGGTCCTTCTCGGGACGATGGGTTGCGTACCGGCGTTCGACACCTACTTCGGGGTGGCTTTGGGGTGTCGACGTTCGGCAAGAAGGCGCTTCGCAAGGTTGGCGCTTACTACGCCGACAACGCGGCGGCGATCGGCGCAGGGCGGGAGTTCACCCTCGACTTCAGCACGGGCCAGCCGACGGAGCACCGGCACTGGAGGGCGAAAGTGATCGCCATGATCTTCTTTGTGGAGGGCGGGGAATCGTGATGACGATCCGTTTCTGCGCGATCGACAGAAGGCGCGCTGCATTGGCAATCTCTGCCAATCCGGCCCAGCCCGTAGCCTTCTGATCGTGGTGCCGGAGGCCGTCTTGGCGATCCCTTCGGCAATCTATTGGGCCTGATCGGGCATCACGCGACCTCAGCAGTTGTCACGAACACCGCATCTGACTAGGGAGAACGTCACTGGCTATCACTGGCTTGATGGACGCAGGCCAACTCAGCGTTATAAGATGCGAACCACCTGAGCTTGGCCTTTGCCGTGACTCCATTCCCGATCACTTCGTCTGGAAGGCATGGGGTCGCCGCCGGAATTCCTCCAGATAGCGACGTCTCCCAAACCGGCACCGTCGATCAGCGCGTCTATATCTGCTGCGGCCCCGGCTTCCGAGCCTCCCGCCTCGCAACTCGAACTGTCAAGTCCAGCGCGGTCTCACCCGATAATCAGCGATCCCGGCTCGTCTGCTGCAGCATGGAAGCCCGAGCCAAGTATCCCCAAACCAGTCCCCCGCCGCGGCACAAGAACGCGAAATCCCGATAGCGGCCCGGCCACCTCAAAGGACAGGGTGCTGCCATCGGCGAGCTCAATTTGGCCTTCGATGTCTAGCTTCAGATGCGGAATCTAGGTCAGATAAGACGCCAGGCGGCCTGCCGGCCCAGGCTGAGGCAGCTCAGGCAACCGCAGGCTCGACGAGGATATGGTCGAGCCGCCAATCAGGATGGTCGCTCTCGAGCCTGGCCAGCCAGTAGGGGTTCTCGAAGAGCGCGAGCAACTCGCCGTCGCTGCGGGAAAGGACTTTGACACCACCCAGGCGGCGCAACTCTTGCGCTGTTGTTGGATCAGTTCGCCTTGCCATCTTGTATGCGGTCTCCCTAAGGTCGACCTCGGCGCCGAACTCGTTCTGTAGGCGGTGCGTGAAAACCTCGAACTGCATCCGCCCCACCGCCGCAACCATGGGAACCGGGTCACCATCCGGATCGCGCAGAACTTGTACGACGCCTTCGCGCTCGAGTTGCTGGAGGCCACTGCGGAACTGCTTGAAGCGGCTGGTGTCCCGCGGCCGGACAGTGGCGAAAAGCTCAGGGGCGAAAGTGGGGATAGGCGGAAAGACAACGGGCTCATCCACGTAGAGCGTGTCGCCAATCCGGAGATCACTCGCGTTGACGAGTCCGACTACATCTCCCGGGTACGCCTCGTCGATGGTTTCGCGTTCGGCGCCGAACATCGAAGTGGCGTATTTTGTTGCAAACGGCTTGCCGCTACCCCCATGTGTGGCGACCATTCCTCGCTCAAAACGGCCTGAGCATACGCGTACAAAGGCAAGATGATCCCGGTGGAAACGGTCGATGTTGGCCTGGATCTTGAAAACAAAGCCGGAGAACGCGCTGTCGATCGCGCGCGGCATACCCGATACGTCGGTGCGCGCACTTGGCGCCGGGGCCATCTCCAATATTGCATCAAGCAGGTGGCGCACACCGAAGTTGGTTAGAGCCGAGCCAACGAAGAGCGGGCTCGACGTGCCTGACAGGAATGACTCCTGGTCGTAGACCGCTCCCACCTCATCAAGAAGCTGAATGCCTTCGCATGCAGCCTGGTAAGCCTCCCCCTCTTCATGGGCGGCGCGCTCGGAGTCCACTATCTCCTCGGCTGAGGCACGCGTCCCTCGAGCTGTGCGCGAGAACTTCACAAAGGACGAGTCCCGCCTGTCGATAACCCCTCGGAAGTCTCCGGGAATCCCGACCGGCCACGTTACCGGGGTCGGCCTCAGATTGATCTGGCTCTCGATCTCGTCCAGGAGCTCAAGTGGATCGCGCCCCGGGCGGTCGTACTTGTTCAAGAAGGTAATTATCGGTATATTGCGCGCTCGGCAGACTTCGAAGAGCTTCAGCGTTTGGGACTCGATACCCTTGGCTACGTCCAACACCATGACCGCCGCATCCGCCGCCGAAAGGACCCTGTAGGTATCCTCGGAGAAGTCCCGGTGTCCAGGAGTATCGAGAAGGTTGACGACATGGTTGCGGTATTCGAATTGCAAAACGGTCGAGGTTATGGAGATGCCACGCTCTTGCTCCATCTCCATCCAGTCACTGCGGGCCGCCCTGCGCCCGGCCCGCGCCTTTACCGCGCCTGCCTCGACGACAGCGCCGCCGTAGAGTAGGAACTTCTCTGTCAGAGTGGTCTTACCGGCGTCCGGGTGACTGATGATCGCGAAAGTTCTCCGCCTGGCCGCCTGCTCGACAACCAAACCGGAGGTTTCGGCGCTAACGCTCACGGTGCGCACCCGCCGTGCCAGCCATCACTATCTCCCAATCCCTGCCCATGTCATCTCGAGCGGCCCAGAACACGCTAATTGGCCCAGGTACCCAAGGCCGCAGCACACCCAAACCCGCGACGACGAAAACCAGGTGGCCGTACTGGTATTAGGCGCCCCTTGGAGCACGAAGCCAGTCGGGGTGGTCCTGCCATGCCGGCGGATGGACGGCGTGCGCGGGCGAAGTCTCGCGAAGGAGCACAGCCAGCACCATTGCCGAAAGAAAGACAATCGCGGCACCGGTCCACATGGCTGCCGCCATACCCCATAAGGCCGCCACTCCGCCAAGTAGGAGCGGCCCAATCGCGTAGCCGGCATCACGCCAGAGGCGGTAAACGCCCAAAGCGCCGCCTCGCCAGGCGGGATGTGCGCTATCGCCAACAGCCGTGATCAGGTTCGGATAGGCGAGCGCCATACCCGCGCCCATCACCGCCGCGCCAATAAACCAAAGCGATCCGCTGGATCCCACCAGTATGGTCCCCATGCCCAAAGCGATCAGGAAAGTCCCCCCGGTGATTGGCAGCTTCCTGCCGATCCGGTCCGCGAGGGCGCCACTCAACACTTGACCTAGACCCCACACCCATGCATAGACGCCAACAAGCAGACCGACATGTGCGAGGTCCATGCCGCGCTTCAGGAAATAGAGGGGGAAGAACGCCGCCACCAAGGAGTCCGCGAACTTGTTTACCGTTCCGGCCTGGCAAACCGCCAGCATGGACCGGTCTCGCCAGGACATGTATGCCGCCAGCCGGCCCAGGCTCGGTTGAGCCTGCGGCGGCGAGTCCCCATGCACTCGGGCCGCTTCATATTGTGCCCATGGGAGGGTCTCGCGTGCAGCCAGCAGTGTCACAGCCGCGCCAGCTGCCACTATCACCATGGCCAAAATGTAGGGCGCGGGACGCAGGCCGTAGTGGGACACGAGGAGGCCCGCAACGAACCCACCGAGTCCCACACCTACGTAGCCCGCCGACTCGTCGATCCCGACCGCCAGGCCACGTCCGGAAGGTCCCACGAGGTCGATCTTGGCGGTGACGGCCATGGTCCAGGTAAGAGCCTGATTGACACCGAGGAAGAGGTTCGCGACGATCACCCACCACCAGGAGCGGGCGAGGATGATCAGAAGGGCGAAGGGTACGGCGAACGCCCAACCGGCCAAAAGGATCATACGGCGACCACGATTGTCGGACAAGCGGCCGGACACTAGGTTCATGAGCGCCTTCACCACCCCAAACGCGGCGATAAACGACACCGTGTAGAGGATCGAGGTAATCCCGAATGCCTGACGCGCCAGGGGTGGCAGGGCCACGCGCTCGGTGCCGATGGTTATCCCGATCAGCATCGTGATAAGCGTGTAGACCGCGAATTGCAGCCAGTTGGCACCCAACCCCAGCCTTAGGCGCTCCTTGGGGTCCACCCCGGCACCATCCGGGCTCCATTGCACCACTCGTCCACTCCGCATTAAACGGAACCCATCGCCACCAGGGCTAAAGTCTGCAAGAACGACCCTTTCATATTATCAATTGACTATTTGATTATATCTTACGAGCACTTCCAACAACCCTGGATCGCCAGCCGGTTCGGTGACCCTTCCGGCTGCAGCCGGACCCCATGTGCCGGATTCAACAGCTCTGTGCGACGAGGGCGCCCGAGCAGGGCCGACTCCGTGATCCCTCTTCTATCGCGGGGTTCCAAGACGCTTCCTGGCCACCATTTGGACGGATAGTGGCAAAAAGTCGGCTAACATTACCACTCAAGGCGACGCAGGCGTCCTCTTGGGTCGTGATTACGGGCTCCAAAAGCCCGGAAAAATCATTGCCCTGCCGCGCGCCGAACGGAAAAACACCGGAAAAATGAGAAATTCCGCCGGCAAAGGGTCGCACTGAGCCGTAGGCAAGACAAGGAAGACCGGGGCGAGCAAACATAGGCCGCCCACAGGCTCTCCTGTCTGGCGATCCGCCCAGCGACGGACGAGAGGACACGTCGAGCCCGGCACCAAACACCTAATGAACATCTCGATAACGACGAACTGGATGACACCGCGCACCCACGCATGTTGCGGCGGATGCGCCAGGAAGGAGAGTCCGCCGCATGAGAAGAGCACATCGACGCGCTCAAACCCACGTAAGACCGGCCAAGACGCCGACATTGCTGCCTCGGGGTCGGAGGCGGCACAGATGATCACCCTGATAGCAACACTGGCAATCGTCAGTGGCAGCCATGCCCCCCTAGCAGCTCCGCATCCCAAATTGGCGGCAACCCCGGCCGTAGTGGTTAGGCCCGCCGTAGTGGTTAGCCCGGCCATAGAAGCGGCGTGGATGAACGTCGCACAATGCGAGAACGGCGGGCAAAACGTGGATGGGCCGGTCTACTCGGGAATGCTGGGAATCTCCCTCACCAACTGGTATGCCTACGGAGGCACGCAGTTCGCCCCGACGCCGTACGGAGCATCATTCGACGAACAGATCATCGTTGCGATGAGGATCCAGGCCGGCGCCCCGGTCCCTGACCGATATTCCTGTTCGGCCTGGTGAGCTGACCTCCTCGACTGCGAGGGTCGAGGAGGTCAGCTCGAACCGAGCCGGCAAAGGCGTGCTGCCTAGCCGGCCGTCGCCTGGAACACGAAAGTTCCCCAGTTGGTATAAAAGTCCCGCGTGCTTGCAGGTGGTACGTATTCGGTGGCCATCCAAACTGTTGATCCAACCGCGACCGCGCCAGAGTAGTCACCCCAGCGGCAGCCACCGTAATTCGGGCCCACGTAATACGCGTAACAGGTAAAACCGTCTTCAGGCCCGGTGCCCCCCTTGGCGACCTGGACGCTGCCGGTCGGCCCCGACCCGCCAAAGGCCACGTAAGCGGCGCTCGGGTAGAACTTGCTTCCCGTCAGGGTGAAGACCATGTCACCCACCCCGCTCGAGTTTACGGCCAAGTCCGGGTAGAGAAGACTCTGGCCCCTGACGGCAACGCTCCCCTCCGCAATCAGGCTGGCCGCGACGGCGCCACCCCGAATCGAAGGTACGAGTTGGTACCACTGGGCCGCGGTCGTCCCCACTGAAGCCGTGGTGCTATTGGCGGTGGACAGCTCCGTATAGAGGTGGCCTCCTGCATAGGTGGTTTCCTGCACCGCATCGAAGTCGGCTTGCAGCACGCCTTCTGCGACGCTCGCCCCGGTCTGGCTCTCGATGTAGCTCAGCAAAGGCACCTGACTAATGGATGTGTACTGCTTCTGCGCAACCGCCATTCCCACCTCGGGGAACTGATACGTCTGGCCAAGCGGCACGAGGGTGGAGGTCAGCCGCACCGAAGGATTGGCGGATGCCAGCGAGGCCGTGTTGGTCATGGCGTATACCGCCAAGAGGTTCGAACTCACCGGAAACGCATCGGACATGGTGAAGTACTCGGTACCGTTGGCCGAGGTGTCAAAGGCGCCACCCGTAGGCACCATTGCCGGGGAAAGGTGGTAGGTCTCTCCCACTGTCTCGTTGGGGAAGGGCGAGGCGAGAGCAGAGAAGTGAACCACCGTCGGAGCACCACCCAGTCCGTCGGCCGCAGCCACAAGCTCCTGCTTCGACATCGCATAGACCTGCACGCCATTGAAGTTCGGCTTGTAAATCGAGAACTCGTTGGTGGTCAGGTAGAAGCCGTTCGCGTCCGTTCCGATCATCGGGTAATCACCGAAGCATGGACACCCTGCGTCACTCGGGTCGGTGGCGTTGATAGCGAAGGTCGTGAAGTTGCCGGTCGGGTTGGAGCTGTCGCTAACCGCCACCAACTCGTACGACTTCGAGGCATGCACGTGGGCCGAGAAGAAGTTCGGGATCGAGAGCTCGACCACGAACCAGCGGTTGGACGCCGCATCGAAGTAACAATGCGGATCCGAAAGGAAGCTTCCAGCATTTTCGCTGGGGACGCCGAAGAGCGAGGTAGTGGCAGTGGGCGGAACCACCACCGCCTTGCTCGAGGTGCTGTATACCTCGAACGCGTTGTTCACAACCTCCATCACGTAGGAACCGTTGGAACACAATCCCTGATCGGGAGGCTCGAGATCGTAGGCGCTGTTGGCCACCGCCTGCTGGGCGCCGGTAATGCCCATGAACCCCGCGGTGGTGCCGGAACCTCCGCCTGGCTTTGCTTTGCCCGTAGAAGCGACCGTGAAGTCTGTCGGGGCACTCACCGTTGCCGTACTGCCGGCGCTATTGCGGGTTATGTTTTGAGTGTCTCCAATCAGCACCTTCTCCGTGGTGCGATTTACCGGTGTCAGCCGCGTCGACGCGGCAAGGTCCTTGACATTGCGCGTGCCTATACGCTGGAGCGTTGCTTCGGATACGGTTGCCGTGGTTGAAGTGGTCGAAACCGTACTCGCGGCACCCGCTGGATTTCCTCCGGTGGCGAATACGAGCGATAAAGAAACGAGCGAAGCCGCGCCAAAGATGGCGCCCGGCCGCTTGAACAGTGGCTTTCTCATGCGATCCCCCGTGACGAGCCGTGGGTGGCGAAGCGGCGCGCCTCACCAATCGCGACGATACAACCTTGGGAAAGAGGATTTCCGGGAAATCGAACTCGACTTGAGTTCGCATGGCATAATTACCCGCGGGCTATTTCCCAGCACGGTCCGGCCCAGCGAATCGGAATTATGTCAGCGGACCTGGAAAGACCGCTTCGACAACCCGATCATGTAGCCCTCGATCGCCGTCTCCACCGGCGCACCCGGATCGGCTGACACACCAAGCGTTACGAAAAGCGGTGTGAAATGCTCGACTGTGGGGTGGGCGAAGCGCACACCTGGAGCGGTTGAACGAAAACGGCTCAGCTCGTCGACGTCGCCGCGCTCCAATGCGGATGCCGCCCAGGCGTCGAACTCGGACGACCAGCCGGGAATGGCGCCAAGAAGCATCTCGCGCGTGATGTACTGCAAGCCGTGGGTCATGAATCCAGACCCGATTACAAGCGTGCCCTCCTCGCGAAGTGCCCGCAGGCGCCGGCCCAACGTTATCAAGCGCCCCGGGTCATGAGTCGGCATGCTCAGCTGCACTACGGGGACGTCGGCCGCGGGATACATGATCTTGAGCGGCACCCATGCTCCGTGATCCAGACCCCGGCTGCGATGCTCGTGCACTGACTCCTTACCCGCGAGAGCGCCCGTGACCCGCCTGATTAGGTCCGATCCTGACGGGATGTCATAACGCATCCGGTAGTAGAGGGGCGCGAAGCCGCCGAAGTCGTAAACCAGCCCGGCAGGCTCCGCCGCGCTGACCATGAGGGGGGCCGCTTCCCAGTGGGCCGACACGATCAGGATGGAGCGTGGCTTTGGGAACGACCGGGCCCATCCATAAAGCTCACTCATCCATTCCGGATCTTCGAAGGTCGGAGGGGCACCGTGACTCAAGTAGAGCGCCGGCAGTGGCCCGTCTTCGGGCTCCCATTGGCGATGCGGGTCAACCGCCTCCCTGGCCTCTACGTTCTCGAGATGACGCCTAAAGGGGTGCTGCAGCGGGACGAGCGCGTCCGCAGCTGCCGTAGTTGATACTCCCCGCAAATTTGTCGTCGCCATTTCTCCTCCGTAGTTGGACAGCTCCCACTGCAAATCGTCTCGAGCCGCAGCACCCGCCACTCCGGGACCGACCCGATCGCTAGCTCAGGCCAGGCGATGGACACCTATGCGTGTTATGCAGTGCAATTGGCCCGATGTGGTCCATTATAGTTGACGATTCAACTATATCCGCGACCCGGTCCATCGGCCATGTACAGTTGCTCACCTGGCTACGCTGCTTCGGACTCTTCTATTCGGACGCCGCCTAACACCCTGAGACGCCAAGGTTGCCGCGACCTATTCACCAAGCCGCCGTTCTCTTGGGTAACCAGCGGTTCCCGCCGGTATCCGGCACCGGAGCCGAATCGCCCGGAGGAGTATCTCGTTATCGAACGTACGAGGAGGGGGGCTTTTCTGGCCAAACGTGGATACTTCTAAATGGCCATGGACGCCTTTCGTTCCATTTGTCCGGTTCGAGGCGGTGCCAAGTTGGATTGGACAAAACTCCGCGAGCCACGGGCACGATGCCCGGCATCCCGCGGTGGATACTGTCGGCCCGAGCCCGCGGGACGCTAGCAGCGCAATGACCGCCAGGAAAGGTGCAGTTCCTACGCGGCCCGGGTCGGGGGGTGTCCCTATGGTTCTGCCAAGCGGCTGTGGCGAGATTTCTCTTCGCACGTGGGCTACGGGGGCCCAGTGCGGAGCATGGCGTGAATCACGTCGCAGCGGTGGCGTGTGAGACAGATGACTACGGAGTTGTGCTTCTTCCCTTCTGCGCGCTCGCGTTGGGTAGTCGGCGGCCGAGTCATGATCGCCCTGCGGGCCAACCGAGGCAGAACGGAACAAGGCGTTCTTGAGCTGCTTGTTGCCAGAGCGAGTGGAGTGCTCTCCGCGGATCGACTTGCCGGGTCGGCCAGTGATGAGGGGCGATGGCGGCGCAGGCGGCCAGGTAGGCCGCGCTTGGGAAAGCAAAGGTACCCGCAATGGCCAGGCGGATCGTGGCTGCGGTCTTGGCTCCGACTCCTGGCGTCGAGGTCAAGACCGCTCGAAGAGGGAAGCCA
>JAJZLQ010000064.1 GCA_021850605.1 Actinomycetes bacterium | reverse complement strand
GGTGGTCGAGGTGCCCTTTGGCCTGGCTGAGCCCTATTGGGTCGACGACGCCGGCTTCGATCTCGACCGCCACCTGCACCTTGGCGGATCCAAGCACCCCGTGTCGGTTGAAGAGCTGGTGGAGATGGCCGGCGCGACCATCTCGGTGCCGTTGGACAAGTCCCAGGCCCTTTGGGAGATAACCGTGGTACCCGAGGTGCAAGGCGATCGCTTTGCGCTTCTGGCCAAGATCCATCACGTCCTGCTCGACGGTGTGCTCGGCATTGAGGTTCTCGCACAGCTGTTCGACGTAAGCCCCGAAGCCGCTGGAGGCGAGGCTCCTGCCGCCCCGGTGGTGGGATCGGCACCCCAGGCGGGCCTGGGAGATTTCCTTCGCGAGGTGGCCGACTCGGTCATAGGCAAGGTGAGAGAGGCTCCGGTCGATTTCGGCCGGCTTGCGGCGCTGGCAAAGGACTGGGTTCGGTTTTCGCTGGAGGACACGGACGCAAAGGGGCTGAAGCCCTTGTTCGGCGCACCACGCACGCCAATAAACGGCAACCTGGGCAAGGAGCGCAGCACCGCCGTCTTGCAGGTGCCACTTGATGAGGTGGAGTCGATTGCCACCCGAGCCGGGGTTCGAATGAACGACGTGGTCCTGTGGACGGTTTCCACCGGGCTGGCGAGGTATCTCCAGGCCAGGGGATGGGAGGGCGGAAAGGACCTGGTGGCGATGATGCCGATGGCGCATTCGCAGCGGCGCCAAGGCGCGGGGTCGAACCAGGTGACGGCTTTGTTCGTCTCGCTCTACAACACCATCCCCGATGCACTCGGCCGCCTTTCGGCGATAGCCGGCGCGACCGCGGCCGCCAAGCGCTTCCACCGTGAGGCTGAGTTGGCGGATTTTGTGGAGATGACCAAATACCTTCCGCCGGTGTTCACGTGGGCGTTCTCCCGGGTGCTTCACGAGGTCAAGGCATTCGAGGTGCTGCCGCCCGCCTTCAATCTTCTTGTGACCACGGTTCGCGGAATCGATTTCCCGCTCTACTTCTCGGGCTCGGAACTTCTAGAGGTGATTCCCTTCGGCCCTCTTGCGGAGTCGGCGGGTTTGAACGTTACCGCGCTTAGCTACAACGGGACGCTCGAGATCGGACTGGTCGGGGAGGCGAGGCTGGTTCCGGGGCTGGCCGAGCTTCCGGGATTGTTCGAGGCGGCGCTTGCCGAATTGGGTGCCGCGCTTCCCCGCTGAAGTGCAGGAGCGCAGTATCGGTTTGGGTGGATGCTGATCGGAGCGCGGCATCGGCCCTTATAATGGACTTCGCAAATGCGGACGTGGCTCAGCTGGTAGAGCATCACCTTGCCAAGGTGAGGGTCGCGGGTTCGAATCCCGTCGTCCGCTCCAAGGGTTACATACAAAACTGACGAGGTCACACCTACAAAAGTGCATCACCAGAATGCACCATGGGTGTGACCTTCGGGTTTAACCGGGTTTAAGCGCGGCTGACGCTGCCTTGAATAAGGTCCAGCCCGGGCCGCCGGGGGTGATTCGATGCTTCTATGTGATGTCATTCCTGAAGGAGCGCCGCTTGTCAAGATCGCGTCGTCCCTTCGGCCCGACTGATTTTCCTGTTGATCGTGGTCTCGATGAAGGGAGCGGCAAGTTGCGAGGCGCGCTAGACCAACCCGGCGCAGCCACGAGATGACGAGGGCAGTCAAGGCCGGGAGGAGCAACGCAACCCGGTTCCGCGTCAGCAGCGCAGACCTGGAGGTGCGACTAAGCGCTTTTACCGCCCGGGCTGGCCCTGGCAGCACCATGGAGGAGGAAAAGCCCGGTAGGGCTTCCTGGGCGCTTCCTGCTGCTCGGGCTAAGGGTAGAGAAGTCATCGGTTCGTTGCGGTCAGGTCCTTCTCGGGGAATGGGACCCGAGGTGTTCGTCTCCAAGTCCGAAGCGATCTGCGGGAGTCCAAGGCGCAGACGCGCTTGCCGGTCATTCCTGCGTCGTCGAGAGACATGGAGTATTGCGGCCACCAACCAGACGGGGTCAATCAGTAGCGCGGCCACGCCGGAGAACCGGGGGCCATGACATGAAACGGCCACGCGTCTGGTGGCGTCCGGAGCGCGTCACGCCGCCTCGATGTCCTTCGAGCGGATCTGTCCGTTCCGGAGGCCGTAGAAGACGAGGGTGACGATCTTGCGGGCGAAACCAACCCGGACGACCTTATCTCGCGCCTGGGGTGTTGGCGTGGTTCGTCGCGATCCGGGTGAAGTCCTCCCGGAGCTTCGTGCCTGCAGCCTGGCGCTGGGCCGCCTCGACTGCTGCCGAGCGCACGAGGCGGCTTCCTTTGTTTGTGATCGGGTCCCGATGCAGCGTCGTGTCGGACTCGCGATCGAGCGGGGTGAGCCCTGCCCACGAGCAGAGATGCGCTGCGGACTTGAACCGGGTCACGTCGCCGATCTCGACGACGAAGATCGGTGCGAAGAGCGGACCGGCCCCCGGGATCCGCTGGATCGCCTGATATCCGAGATGTTCGGCGAGGCGTCGCTGAACGTCGCGTTCGACGAGCTTGATCTCTCGGTAGAAGCTCGCGATCAGCTGCCGGAGGCTCTCCACCCGGACACGGTACGCAGCGCCGAGCTCACAGGTCTCGATGAGCAACCTGCCCCGGACACCGAAGAGGTCGGTCATCGGCACCGCCACGCCACCTTTGGCGAGCACCGCCTAGACCTGCAGCTTCAAGCTGGTCCGCAGCGCTACGAGCTTGGTGCGAAAGCGCACGAGCTCAGGCAGCTCTCGCAGTCGAGGCGGAGCGATCCAGGCCTCCGCCAGGCGTCCGAGGCGCAGCAGATCTGCGAGGTCCTCCGCGTCACGGACATCGTTCTTCACGCGACGGTTGCCCCCTTGTTAAGCATCTCGTCGCCTTCAGCCAGCTTTCGGATCACCTGCTCGGGGGTGTGGTGCTTGGACTTCATTGTCGGAAACCTCCATTTCCATTCTGGAGGCTTTACCTACATTTCGGCCGGACCAGTTTTCGTGGGGCCTGTCACGCCCGCAAAACGGCGCCGAGGCCATGGGGACAGGCGGCTCCGTGGCGAACGCGGTCTACGCCTCGTAGTGGTATCGGGCCTGCAGGGCGACGAGGTCGTCTCCGTCGATCAGATAGACCAGGCGGTGCTCCTCGTCAATGCGCCTTGACCAGCAACCTGCGAGAATATGGCGCAGTTGTTCGGGTTTGCCGACGCCGGCAAACGGATCACGGACGATGTCGTCGAGGAGCCGATTGATCCGCTTGACGGTCGCTCGATCGGTGGACTGCCAATACTGATAGTCATCCCAACCGTGCGGAGTGAAACAGAGGCGCATCAGCCGAGTTCGTGCTCCTGTCGCTGGCCGCGCCTGGCTTGTTCGAGACTTTCGAGGAGGCGACGCGCGTTGGCCGGAACGCGAAGCAGCGACGCGGTTTCAGTCAAAGCGTCGTAATCCGCCTTCGAAAGTAGTACTGCTTCGCCCCGCTTAGAGGTGATCTCAACTGGTTCGCGGTCGTCGTTGACCTGCTCGATCAAGGGAAAGAGCTTCTTGCGTGCTTCGCTCGCGGTTATGGCCATTGCGTCATCCCCATATGTTCGGTACCATATAGCGTACCAGTCTTCCGACTCCGACGCGAACTATGAACCCAATTTCGCACGGGTCCGAGTCCCTCCCCAGGTTTTCGTTGTACGGCACTGAACGTCTCGGCGCGGGGTCCGGACCGGTTCGGGCTTCGCCTGTGGGGCACGTGGCGAATAGTGGCGTCTACCTGCGACTTCGATATTCCGACTTTTGATCAGGAGGTTCCAGGTTCGAGCTGTGGTCCGCCAGCCAAACGGAGCCGAGGCCATAGGGGCGGGCAGCCCGGTGCCGAAGCACCTGTTCGACGTTCAGGTAAGAGAACTGGCTTCAAAAGCCGGCGTGGCGTCGTCCAGGGACAAGACCATCTCCATCTTGGGGTGAGAATGTTCCGTGGCGAGCATTTTGATGGCAGTACCGTAGGCGATGAACTCGACGACGTGACGAGCGAACACCACCGGCCGGTCGATTATCTTTGCGTCGACCAAGCCGGTACCCCCGGCAAGTCTGATCTGATTCTGCATTTCTTCCATAGCCGCCTCGCGCGCCTGATACAGCGTTTGCGTGTAGTTGGCCAGCTCGACGTTTTGAGTCGCCTGTCCGATGGCCGCGCCTATGCCACGCTGCGGAGCACGGATGTACGAAGCTCCAGCCACGAGGTCCAAGGGATACCAGCCCGAGCTGCTCAGCACTGCGAAATCCCTCGCCGACAGGTCGCATAGGAACGGGGATCGATAGTTGATCTTGAACTGCGGATGTCCGGCCTTGTCTTTAAGGGAGCGCACTGCCGTGCCGGTTGCGATCACGGTGGCTCGGTAGGGCGAGAGCTGGATGTCAATGTCGAGTCCAAGCACTCCAACGGCGCCGACGTCGCGCGCTTGGCGCTGTATCGATTCCTTTGCCCTGCCCAGCGCACTTTGGAATGCTTGGCGTGCGTCATCGACCGGGCCGGTGTTCCAAGTCCAAACCCCGGCTGCAATCGAGACGATACCGACGCCAAAAACCACTTGAGCCGGCTCAAGAGCGGCGGAATGCAGCAGCAGGACTTCGTCCAAACTCAGGTCGGACATTGCCCCTTCGGCCCCGCTATTCGGCGCGGTCCCGCCCCATCCCAGAGCCCTGCCCAGCTCTTCAAGATTCGTTTCTTGGTTCTCCGTGCTGCCGAAGTGGTTGTTTCCCGCTCCGCTCGACGGATCCGTTGGTGTAGGTGCACTCATGATGCGAGGTTTACGGTGGGGATCGGCGACGCCGTAGGCATCGCGGCGCGAACCCGCCTGACGAAGGAACCCAGAATCGTACAGGTGATGTAACTGGTTTGCATGCCCTCAGCCTCCTGGACTTGCATCTGTACGTCATAAAGGGAAGCATGAGTTCCCAGTTGCCCAACCCTCGAAAGGGCACCTGAGCGGGCAAGCTTGTGCGCGTCTTCCAGCGGGTGGACAACGTGTCCAGTGCCGTAGCGGCCCGATCCGTAATACTCCAGGTTGCAACCTTCGACGAGTACTGCGGTAGACCGAGCGAATGCGACTGAGCTGGGGACAAAGCCGATTTCGATGAGTTTGGCGAGCTTATGGCCCGCCAACTGGGTTGACCAGGGCTTTTCCGGAGCGGATGCGCCCTCGACAGTTACAGCGGTGCCAAACAGGTGGGCCTGGAGGACTGCGCCGCCGTTAGGTCGGCTCATCCTCGTCGTGACGCCAACCACGCCGTGCGCTCCCATGCCCGCGGCTTCGGTGAGCATTCGCTCCAGCGCGGCCTCGTGGGCTGTCATCCAGATTTGGTCAAGCGTGTCCGCAGTCCCCAGCCAGCCAGTTTGGTGGTACGTGACTTCCATGCACGCGCAAGGGTAGGTTCGGACCGGGGTCGCCGAATAATTCGACCCAGACGATAGTTGCCCGTAATAAAAACCCTGGACCATTCCAACTGGACGCAAGCCCATTGACAAGCAGGCGGCAAAATCGGGGATACTCAGGCTCGAATTGAAAGCATTCCCCTCGATGCTTGGCAAGTCGGTACTCAATTGTCGAAGGTGATGATTGTGGTCGGCCTAGGCAAAACCACCGGGACTTCCGGCGAATATTTTGCTACCGCCGTTCCCAACGAGAGGAATTCGATAGTGTGCTCTCCCCATTGGTGACTCTTCTCTTCCAAGCGCATGCCTACCACCCCCGTGGCTCCGACGTTGGTTGCCTCGTCCTGCATCCTCTTCATCGCGAGTTCACGCGCATCGTAAAGTGCTTGGGTGAAGTTGGTCAGTTCAGCATTCTGGCCCATTTGGCCAAGCGCCTGCCCCACGCCTCTATGAGCGATGTGATATACGCAGGTACCCATTACCAGCGCCTGAGGCATGTAGCCCGTCGCCACCAGCGTCCAGAAGTCCTGGCCACTCAGGTCGCTTGTAAACGGCTTGCCCAGCTTGTTGCGATAGGACGAGCCATCCTCGGCTTTGACCGCAGTGCCAACAGCGATGAACTCGGCCGAGTCGTGGCCCCATTCGTAGAAGTTCACGTCTAAACGCACCCCTACGACGCCATCCGCCCCTAGCTGCTCGGCTTCTTCCTCCATGCGATTCATTGCCAGTTCGCGGGCGTTGTACATGGCTGCCGTGAGCTTAGTCATCTCCTGCGAGGACTTCCAGGTTCCTTTTTGCAGGCCAATATGGTAGATCGAGCTCCCCATGACAAGTCCAAGTGGATGAAAACCCGCGTGTTTCACGAGCAGGAATTCGTTCACTGAAAGATCACTGGTGAAGAGGCCGTTTTCCAGTTCTTGGAGGCGAGTATTGGCATCCTTGGGTAGGTCTGACGGAAAAGTGCTCAAAGTGTTCCTCCAATAACGACTCTCTCCAGCGCCGCACGCGCAGCCTGGTTGGTGGCCGCCTCTTTCTGCAAGGCAGTCAGGAGGCGCGATAGCCATTGTTCAATCGGGATCTGTTCGGTTCGGATGCGGATGTTACCCGAGGTGTGACCGACCGTGCAGGTGAGTCTTCCGTCTACGAAGTCAGCTTCGTAGTCGTCCTGATCCAGGCGGATCCGTATCCGCTTGATCTGGTCTGGCTGGCGGCGCAACCTTCCCCGCGACGACGCGATGATCTCCATCTGAGGGCCAAGAGACTCCTTCAAACTGTTGGCAAGAACTCCAAGCATCATCCCTGCGTCTTTGTTATCCGCTAGGAGGGCCGCTGTTGCTATCTCGATGTCCATCTGACCTCCGTCTTCAGTGGGCCCTGAGTCGTTCATCGATCCAATCCAACCGACCGTGGCACGCGCGAAGCCGCTCGCTTCGCTGCGGAGAAGGCATCAACGGCAGGAGTGACTGGCGCCGCTCTCCTGGTTTGTTGCGAGGCGAGGTGGTCTCCTGCGTTGACGAAATTAATTTTCCCAGACCTCCGGCGGTGCTCCGGACCAATCGTACAACTTTGCCTTGGATTCACGCCGTCGGCCTGGTCGATGGTGCCGGGTACTTCCGAGGGGCTCGGACCTCGCACCTGGCCGGCGCATGGTGGTCGAGAGCGGTGGCCGTAAGAAAAGAGCCGCGGTGCTAACCGCCGTATACGCCGCCCATCCAGAGCGCTTCGTGCGCAAGGCTGCGGAGTCCCGCACTTGCTGCGGCCGCATGGATCAATCAGCCGCAGGGGGTCGCCACTACGACGCAGTGCTCCTTCATGCTCTGTGTTTCAAGGGGGTTGACAGGTAGCGCTTGCTGTCCGTGGCCACCGAGAAGTCCCCACTCCTCACACGTGCCGACTTCGGGATGGCGAAGGCCCTTCCAGCGGCCTCTTTTATCGGCGAGCGCGGCAGGGTGGCGGCGCAGTTCGTTCGTGCACGGGGCGTGGACCGATTCCGCCGGAATCAGGTCCGGATGCGAGAGGTGCCGGAACATCTCTCTGGCGGTATAGCGCTTTAGACAACGCATGATTTCCCGATCGGGCTTGCCCTCGGCTCTTCGGCGTTCGACGTAGGCCCGGGTCGCGGGATCGCAAGTGAGGTGCACCATGGCGATGCGCCACAGGGCATGGTTGGCCTGGCGGTTGCCGGACCGGTTGAGCCGATGGCGCACAACCTTTCCCGGGGAGGCCTCGATCGGGGAGACTCCACAAAGAGCAGCGAATGCGGCTTCGCTTTTCATTCGCTCCGGATTGTCGCCGGCGGCCACCAACCCGATGGCCGCGACATCCACCCCCACGCCGGTCGTGCCGCGCCAGAGTTCGCAACCCAAGCCGGGTTGCCGCCAAGGGATCCGAAGCTTCACCTCCCAGGCGAAAGCGCGCGCAGCGATCTACCCGCTCTGCGGTGAAGAGAGAGCCCAACACCGAGCCCAGCTCCTCGAGCGCGTGGACGATCAGGTCCCGGATCTGGAGTCCCACCTCCACCTGGGAGCGGAACCGGCGAGCCGAAGTGAAGGCCACGCGCAATACCCCGATCGACTCGACGATCCCGCTCTGGGTCTTTGGAACCACGCTTGCCTCGCCGCTTAGCACCGCCCGTGCCGCCACCTCCGCATCGGCGGTGTCCGACTTGCCCCGCTGCCGCCGAGCCTGGCGGTTGGGGCGGATCACTTCGGTTACCTCGATGCCGCGCTCGGCCAGGTGGCGCGAGGGCCCGGCGCCATATGCACCGGTTCCCTCTACGCCGACCTTGAGGATCTCACCGAAGGGGGCCATCCAGGCGAGAAGTTTGCCGGCGTCGGTCCCAAGGCCGCCTGGCGTGGTCTCACGTCCCGATGCCCGTCTCCCGGGGGCTCATGCAGCTCGAGCGGACGGGGTGCTCCCTTTCTGGCGGCACCCAGGTATTAGCGCCGCGACAGCCTCAGCTTCTTGGTCTGCGCCCGGCCGATCGCATTGCGCCGGCACCTTTGGCCACTCCCAAGACTGCGAACACCAAGACGTTGCTTGTGCACGTGCGAGTTGGAGAACGTGCAATCGTTATTTCATAAGTCCTAGGTTGTGCTGAATAAACCGAATTGCCTCAGTTGGCTGGAATCGTTGATCGTCGCACGTTGGCGAGCAACGCTGTCCGCTGTCAGGCAACGCTGGGTGGGTACTGTTAAGAGCATGCTGACCTGCATATGTGCACAGTGGAGCACGGGGTGGCCTTACGGGATCTGGTTTGCGCAGTCGCTGGTGGCCGGGTCCGAAACAGGTGCTCAAGTTAACAAATTAAATTAGTTAGTACGTATGCTTGACAACTCTATGACTGTGTGCAATGCTTTGCGCAACGGGCTTTCGGTCCGTTGACACAGGGGGAGACGCGCGGCCAGCGTGCGAGTGTGGCCGTAAGCGGTATGGCCCTTATGGGGCTGGGGGAGGGTATTGATACGCCGGTGGTAGAGGCGGTCCAAGTCCATCGGCTTGGCGCAACTGCCCGGCAGGTTCACCCGATACGTCTTTCGTCACCTTGGAATACGGGACTTCTCTGGGGGACAGAGGTGAATCCTGGCCAAAGTGCATTGTCGTCGTTTGGGGACCGGTTGTAATCGTGCGGGTGCCTCGAGCGCCCGGGGTTAGGTGCCGGTAATTCAGTTTCTCTTGGTCGGGGTGAGGTACTCGATCTAATCAACAAGTGGGGGGGACCCATATGAATTTGTCCGGCCGTTACAAGTGGGCTGCCATGATCGCGATCGCTGCGATGATTTTGGCCGCCTGTGGAAGTAATGCCAATGCCGCTTCGACTAAGACCAGCTCTCAGCCCAGCGGAGATGTCTATTTTCTGGTGTCCAGCGCTACAACGCCTAGATGGCTCAGCCAGGACGGTCCGTTCTTTACGCAGTACATGCATCAGTTCGCACCGAAAGTGCACGTGGTGATTGAAAACGCCAACCACAGTGTTTCCCTGCAACAGTCACAGGTGGAGGATGCCATTACCAAGGGCGCAAAGGCCATCGTTCTCGTAGCGGTGGACCCGTATGAGAGCGCGGGTGCTTTGGCGGATGCAAAACTTGCGCACGTTCCGGTCATCGCCTATGACCACAATGTTCAGAACGGCCCTCTCACAGCCTTTGATGTCTATAACTCTGTGCAGATTGGTGCCTTGCAAGCAGCGCCTGCGTGCAAGTTTCTCTCTCAAGGGCCACCGAAGACGCTCGCCCGAATCATGGGTAACGCCGGCGAGTATGGGACCACTCGCTACTTCGAGGGACAAAACCGCTGCTTGAATCCGCTCATCAAGAGCGGCCAGGTCAAGGTCGTATGCCAGACCTACACTCCAAACTGGCTGCCGGTCAATGCTCAGCAAGAGGCAGAAGCCTGTCTGACCAAGACCAATGATCATGTTGACGCATTTCTTGACATGAACGACAGCACGAGCGCCGGGGTGATCGCGGCTCTTATCGCACAGCACCTTGCCGGGAAGATCCCCGTGTTCGGGGGTCAAGACGCCAACCTCCAGGCCATACAGTACATTGCCGAGGGGTACCAGGCAGGAACCATCTTCAAGTCGTTCAAGGTCGAGGCGAAGGTGGCAGCCGAATTGACGGTCGCGGCGATCGAGCACAAGCCGCTGCCCAACATCAATGGGGTCTACAACAACGGCTATGGCAAGATCCCGACCGCGCTTCTCACCCCCACCTATGTCACGGCGAAGAACATAAACGCCGTCGTATCGGCTGGTATCTGGACCTGGAAGCAGATCTGCACTGGACCTGCGGCGACTACGGCTGTGTGCAAGGCGCAGGGTCTTTAGGCGAAGCCAGCAAGCTAGTAGAACTGGAGATTTCTTATGGAGACGGATGCGCTGCGTCTGGACGGTGTATGCAAGTCATTTGGGGGCGTTCAGGCGCTGACAAATGTGAACCTGCGAGTTTCAAAAGGTGAAGTGCTGGGGGTAATCGGCGAGAACGGTGCGGGAAAGTCGACCCTGATGAAGATCATTGCCGGGGTAATGCCGCCGGACAAGGGGACGATCAGCCTTGACGGGTCTGTGGTGCATTTTGGCAGCCCGGCCGACGCAGCGCGTCACGGCGTAGCGATGGTTTATCAGGATCTCGCCCTGTGCGACAATTTGGATGCGGTGTCCAATCTGTTTCTCGGGGCGGAGATCGTGGGGAGACGGTGGCCGGGAGCCCGACGGAGGCGTGGGGCAATGCGTCGGAGTACCGAGGAGCTTCTCGAGCGGCTCGGAATAAAACTCCGCTCGCTGGATCTCCCTGTCGGACAGTTATCCGGAGGTCAACGCCAAGCGATCGCCGTGAGTCGGGCCATAATGCGAGATCCGAAGGTTGTGATATTTGACGAACCGACGGCCGCCCTGGCTGTAAACCAGCGCGATGAGGTGCTGCGGGCAATAGCTCGTCTTAGAAGCGAAGGTCACGCTGTTCTAGTGGTCTCGCACGAATTGGTGGATGTCCGTTCAATATCGGACCGGATAATCGTACTGCGACTAGGTGGCGTGGCTGCGGAATTCACCGCGAAGGAGGGCTACGCCGAGCACGAGCTAGTGGCTGCGATCGTCGGTATGTCAGCGTCCGCAGGTGCTCCCAATGCAAAGGCAGGGGTTGAACTGCACGGGGACAATGGTTAGGGGAGTGTGAGCGGACAATGCATGAAGAAAGAGAAGCTCGGCGGGCGGTATCCACCATGGTGGTGCAACCGAAGGAAGTTGAAATGTCGAACGTGGCCTCCGATGAAGGAGTGAAAGGTCCCGGCGCCCCCAAGAGCGGCGATAGGTTGGCCAAGATCATCAGCGTTACCCGGCAGATGCCGGCCACCCGCCTGCAAATGACAGCCAGCGTGGCGGCTCTGGTGGTCGTCGCCCTGATTTTCGAGGCGCAGACTTCACTGTTCCTCTCGCCTCGCAACATAACTGAGTTGCTGCTGCAGAGCGTCGAGGTTGGCGTTATGGCCTTAGGGATGACGTTCGTCCTCCTGGTCGGGGAGATTGATCTTTCGGTGGCCGCACTCGCTGCAGTATGTGCCACGGTGACGGCGTCGGCAGTTTCCGTCCACCATATGAACACCATTGAAGGCGTTTTGTTGGGTCTCGCTGCGGGCGTAGCTTTTGAGCTATTGCAAGCGGCCTTGATCACGGTCTTGGGAGCGCCGTCATTTGTGGTGACGCTTGGCGGATCGCTGGCCCTATCAGGCATTTTGCTTCTGATTCTTCCGAGCGCCGAAGAGATCCCTCTCGATGGAACCCGTCTGGGTTCGCTTTCAGCCGATTTCGTCCCGAGTGGCGTGGCCTGGCCACTGATTATCGTCGGGGTGGGTTTATTCGTTGCCCTGAGAGTGATCGCATACAGGGAGTTGCGAGAAGGGTCAGGTGAAGTCAGCCCGTCACTCGCGAAGGTTGTCCTTTTGCCGGCAGGTGCGGTCGCTGTCCTGGCGATTGTTGTCGAGGCGCTACTGAATTCGTACCTTGGCGTGCCCCTCTTCCTGGTCATTTTTCTGGGAATGCTGGTGGTGTCTTCTTATATCACCACCCAGACGCGCTTTGGTGTGCATCTATTCGCGGTTGGCGGCAGCCGGCCAGCGGCTAATCGAGCCGGTATTTCACCCAGGAAGGCCGTGTTTTCCGCCTTTGCCATGAACGGCCTGTTTGCGGCTGGAGCTGGAATCCTGGGTGCCTCTCGGATTCTGGGCGTTGGCGTACAGACGAATTCTTCCGATCTTCTTCTCGTGGC
>JAJZLQ010000013.1 GCA_021850605.1 Actinomycetes bacterium | reverse complement strand
CGTTGTCGCCGATTGCCTTTGATCGCCTCGGTCTTGCCGGTCTGCTTCTCCCCCGAGCCGGTCTTGCTCCATGGTCCGCCACGTGTCCTGCGTGCGCGTCTCGCGCAGCCATGTGCTCCCGGCACCCAAGACCGTGGCCCCGAGGCCCCGGCGAGAAAGCGCCCGAGGAAAACAAGCCCGGCGTTGTGGTCTGCGGGTATTAGGGCAGGGGTGCCGAAAAAGAAGCGGCCGCGACCGCTATCACACCTTCCGGCGCCCGCGAAGGTCGGAGAGTGCTCGGGTCGGCAGCGGCTCCGCTTGATCGGTGGTGCCGGCGACGGCTCTGTGGCCCCCGGCCAGGCTCGCATGGCCGCGTCAACCGGCCATGCAGCCAGGGGAGGGCCCAAAATGCCTCTTCACCCAGTGCATAGGCGATCGGGGAAGGTCATGGGCCGGCTCGCTCGCGGATTTTCCGGCCGGCGGTCCAATGGCGGGACCCGGTCACGCAAGCCTCATCTTCATGGCGCCCGGGGGAAACGACCAGCGGGGGCTAATCTAAATACCTATGTCGCAGAATGAGACCGAACCAAACGAGAAGGTCCTCCTGGTGCCCGATTCCGTAGGCGTGGCCGACCGCGCCGAGACGGACGAGCCGGAAACCGAGACCGTATCCGCACCCTCCAAGGTGTTGCGAATCGGCACCATGATCAAGACGCTCCTCGACGAAGTGCGCCAGACCGCCCTGGACGAGCCGTCGCGCGCGCGGATGAAGGAGATCTACGAGACCTCGGTCGCCGAACTCAAGAGCGGGCTTTCGGCCGATTTGGCGGCCGAGCTGGACCGCCTTTCGCTCACCTTCCTGAAGAGCGACCTCCCGAGCGACTCGGAACTCCGTCTGGCCCAGGCCCAGCTTGTCGGATGGCTGGAGGGACTCTTCCACGGGATCCAAGCGACGCTCTTCGCCCAGCAGATGCAGGCTAGAAACCAGCTGGACGAGATGCGGCGCCGCGGACTGCCTGCCCCGCCGGATGAATCGCATTTGCCCGGCACGTATCTTTAGGCAGGGCGCACAGGGCTTGAAGGCATGCAACCGCGGCCACCGCGCCGGTGTCAGGTTCATTTAGTGGGGTAGGGGCTTTGTACGAAGGTCTTTTAATCGCGCTCGGCGCGGATCACGCCGGCTACGAACTCAAGGAGCACCTGAAGGCCTTTCTGGCCGAGCGGGGCGCCGGCATCATGGATTTGGGCACCGACTCCACCGAGCGGGTGGACTACCCGTGGTTCTGCGCCCGAACTGCCCGGGCGGTCCGTGACGGAAAGGCGAACTTCGGCGTGGTGGTGGGCGGAAGCGGGCAAGGCGAGCAGATTTCCGCCAACAAGGTCCACGGTGTGCGCGCGGCCCTCTGTCCTGACGAATACACCGCCCGCCTGGCCAGAGCGCACAACGACGCGAACGTGATCGCGCTTGGCGCGAGAGTGGTCCCTCCCGCATATGCCGAGGCGATCCTGACGGTCTTTTTGGCCACGGCCTTCGAGGGCGAACGGCATGTGGCGCGCCTGCGTCAGATTGCCGATATCGAGCGGGAAGAGGCCCAGCTGAGCCTTGGCCAATAGAACCATGAGCGCATCTTCGCGCCCATCCCGAAGGCTGGTCCGCACCCGGCGGTACCGGCTGGTTCGTAGCGCGCTCATCTTCGTCATCCTGGTTGCCGTGGTTGCCCTGGTGGCGGCGGAGGGATTTACCGGTGGCAAAGGTAGCCCGGCTGCGGGCTCCTCGTCCGTGCCGTCGACCACAACCACCGCACCGCCGCCAACCTACGTGGTTCCAGGCACCGCAAAGGGCCGCACCGTCTACCAGGTGGCCAGCTATAGCACCAGCTACGCCGAGCCGGGCACCCGCCTTTGCATACCCTCGACCTCGGGCCCGAGCTGCGGCCCCCGCGTGCTTCGCATCGGAGCTTTCTACCCGGCGCTGCCGACCGGCTCGGCGCCAGTGCCCTACCGGGGCTACTACCGCATGCCCCTGGTCATGTTCGCTCCCGGTTACGACATGGGGTACGTGAACTACATGCCGATCATCGACGCCATTGCCCAGGCCGGTTACGTGGTGGTCGCGATCGACTTCCCTCGCACCAGCCCGCCTGTCGAGGGAGGCCTCGACGAAGCCGACATCCTCAACCAGCCTGCCGACGTCTCGGCCGCAGTCAGCTGGGCGCTGGCCGCCAACACCGACACGGCGTCCCCCCTCTACGAGCTGATCGACCCATCCGAGATCGCGGTCACCGGTCAGAGCGACGGCGGTGACACCGTGCTGGCCATGACCTACAACACCTGCTGCCGGGACTCGCGACCCAAGGCGGTGGTGGTCTTCTCCGGCGCAGAGCTGTCCACCTTTCCAGGCACCTACTTTCCCGCCGGAGTCTCGGTGCCCATGCTGGTGATCCAAGGAAGTGCCGACCCGATCAATCCCCCGGCCGCCTCCCAGCAGATCTACGCCCAGGCCCCCTCGCCCAAGTACCTTCTCTGGCTTCAGGGCGCGGATCACTTGATCGCCTACACCCAGCAGAGCGGATACGAGGCAGTCGTCGCCGCAGTGACCACGGATTTCCTGAACGGTTACCTGAAAGCGGATCCCCAGGCTCTCTCGGCCATGCCCCAAGCGGGCAATGTAGCCGGCGTCTCCACCCTGCAATCGGGCTAGCCGAGCCGAGCGGATTTGAGAAGTGGCCGGCAGTGTGCTGATCTAGCATGCAGCAGGCGGGCACCAGGGCGACGGCGGGGCCCCAAGGGAGGTCAGATGGCAAGCGAATCCAACTGGGCAATCGAAGAGTATCCCGGCTCCGGCGATTCCCCCCGGGTGGCGGTCAAGGACCTGATCGACATCGCAGGTACCAAGACGTCCGCCGGCAGTCGACTGTTGCTTTCCAGGGCGGAGCCGGCCAAGGAGGATGCCCGTTGCCTGCAGAGGATTCGGGAACGCGGGGCGCGGATAGTGGGCAAGGCCAACTTGCACGAACTGGCCTTCGGCTCCACCGGTATGAATCACTGGTGGGGTACCCCGGTCAATCCCATAGACCCCACGCTGGTGCCCGGCGGTTCCTCCTCTGGGTCCGCGGTGGCCGTGGCGCTGGGACTGGCCGACTTCGCTCTGGGCACCGACACCGGCGGCTCGGTGCGCATTCCCGCTGCGGCCTGCGGGCTGCTTGGACTGAAGACCACCTGGGGCCGAATCTCCAATGTGGGCGTCTATCCGTTGGCGCCGTCTTTGGACACCGTGGGCCCTCTGGCCGGCTCGGCGGGAGCGCTGGAGGAGTCGATGGAGATCATCGATGCCGGGTACGCTCCCGAGCGCCTGGATGCACCGCTGCGGGTGGCCCTGCTCGTGAACGCACAGGCGGAGACCTTCAACGAGGTGATCCGGCTGGCGCTTTCGCGCATCGGGGCGGTGATCACCGAGTTCAGCGATATCGACCTGGCAAAGGTGCATCACGGCGCCAACCAGGTGATTACCGCCGAGGCCTTCCGGAGCGACTCGCACCTCCTGAGTGAGTCCCACCGCATCGACCCAATGGTGGTCCAGAGGCTCCTCTCGGGTGAGGCAGTGGCCGACCACGCCTACCGCCAGGCCCTGGAGGACCGGCACGCCTTCCAGAACCTGTTGGAGGAGCGCTTCGAGGACTACGACGTGCTGGCCATGGCCACGGTGCCTTTCGCAATACCGACGCTTTCCAAGGCGATCGGTGCTTCTCTCAACCGAAACACGCTTCCGTTCAACTTTGCCGGGAATCCCGGCCTGGCGCTGCCGCTGGCACTCGCCATCTCCGATGAGGCGCTGCAGGGAATGAGTAGCCCGCAAGGGGGGAGTGCGGAAAAGCCGGTTCCCGTCTCGCTGCAATTGGTGGCGCCGTGGAACGCCGAGGCCCGCCTAGTGGCTGTGGCCAAGGAGATGGCCGGCAAGGATCTGCTTTTCGCCCACCGCTGAATCCGGGGGCTCAGTAGTAGTGGCAGCGCGTCTTATGTGACGGGCGGCGCCGGTAGTGTGGCTCCCGTGCCGGATCGTGCTTGCGGTTCCACAGCAGTGCATCGATCTCGGCCGGCGTGAGCTCGGCCCGGGTTGCCTCCGAGAGGCGTTCGACGGCGCTGATGGTGCAGGCCCTGATCTCTATCTCTGCCTGTGAGCCGTATTCGAGCTCGCTTCCCGAGGCGATGAGCATCGCCAGGTCCTCCCGGTAGCGCAGCACGCCGTCGGCCTCCAGTACCTGGGGTACGGAGTTGTCGGCAAAGGCGGTGAGGCGATCCAGCCCGGGAATCTTGCTACCGCCGGGCCGGTACCGGGCGATATGCCTTTCAACCAGGGCGAGGTCGGACGCGGTGATCTGGGCCTTCTTGGCCGGCTGGAAGAGGATCCCCTTCCAGCGGTAGCCGTCCCGGTAGGCCCCCAATTCATATAGCGCCTGGACCAGGGCCTCAGCGCCACGGCCCGCCACTGCGGCCATGGCGGCAAAGGAGTCCGCGAACCTGCTGCGCAGGTGAGCTCCGAACTCCGCCAGGTCAACCTGCATCATCGCGACAAGCTCGAGCGCCTCGGCTGAGGGCTCGTCTCCCTGGCCGAGAATGTGTGCGATGGCGGGCCCGCCGATCTTCCCCAGCCGGGACGGGGGAAAGGGCCAGTTGCTCTCGAAGAACTCGGCAAGGCCGGCGGCCATGGTCTTGTAGCCGGATTTGGAACCGTCCTTCTTCAAACCCGGAAAGTAGCCCGAGCCGAAGTTGACGCAGTCTGCGACCAGGGCGAAGGCGCGAGCTCCGTCGGGCGATGCGCTGTACCAGATGCCGGCCTCGAGCGGCGCTTCTCCCGCCCTCCGCCTCTCCTCAAGTAGCCCGGAGGCGCAGGACGCGACCGCCTCGGGGTCTATCGCGACCAGCTCGGCTCCCCCTGCGATCTCCGAAGCCGCGGCGCGTAGCGCCTCCAGACCCGCGAACCCTCCGGTGTCGGCTTCGGCGCAGGCCAGGTGGATGGGCGCTGTGCCGCCAGGCATCGGCTAGAGCCCCATACCGGCATCCACCCTGAGGTCCACGCCCGTCATGCCTGCCGCCCCCGGCGAGAGGAGGAACTCGATGGCAGCGGCGATCTCGTCCGGCTCGATCAGCCGGCCGAAAGGCTGGTGCTGCTTGAACTCATCGGCCGAGGCCAGGCCGTAAAGAGCCGCCGTGCGATCCAGCATGGCGGTGCGGGTGGAGCCGGGGGACACCCAGTTCACTCCGATGCGCTCCTCCGCGAGTTCGAGCGCCAGGGTGCGCAGGTATCCGACCATTGCGTGCTTGGCGGCGGTATAGGCGCCCAAGCCCCAGAGGCCCTTGTCGCCTGCGACGGAGACGACGGCGACGATTCGCCGCGAGGCGGGGTTGTGACTGCGACGCAGGAGCGGCACAAAGGCGCGCACGGCGTTGTGCAGGACGACCAGGTTGAAATCGAGGGCAAGGCGCAGCTCGTCCGCGGGTGTCTCCCAGAGCGGCCCACCTCCGACGACGCCGCCGGCGGTGACGACCAGCTGGTCCACACAGCCAAGCGCACCTTCGGCCTCCAGAGCCGCACGTGCAGCCTGGTCAGGGTCGCGGAAGTCGGCGCCGATACGCGCCACCTCGCCGGGCAGGTCCGCCTCGGCGATATTGCCGAGCTCATATCCCAGGTCCGGACAGGGGGATTCCAGATCCAGTGCGGCAACCGGACGGCCGGAGCCGGCCAGGCGAAGCGCGGCCGCCCTGCCCATGCCGCGTGCGGCTCCCACCACGGCAACCGAAGGTCCCCTATCAGACATCGCGTCCCCGGCCATTGACGACGACCGCCTCGAGGTCGGCCAGCATGGCTTCGAAGATGACCCTGCCCGCCTCGGCGTTGGCCCCCGCGGGGTCTCCGATCACGCCGTTGGCCGAATAGGCCGCTACGCCCTGGCTGGCAAGCATGGGCATCAGCTTATCGGTCCCCGGGCCGGGACCGGGGGAGGCGAGCGGTAGGCGCACCAGCTCCGGGGCCAGGTGCAGGAGGAGGGAGGTCTCCAGCCAGCCGGCGTGAAGATCGCCGGCGCGCACCAGGCCGGAGGGGCCGGGTCCAGGCCACCACCAAAGGCATTCGGTCCCGGCCGCGGCCAAGCCCCTCGCCGCCTGCCGTATGGCCGGCAGGTTCCCCCCATGGGTGGTGGCAAGCAGGACCCGGGCAAAACCGCTTGCGGAAGCCGCCAAGGCCTGCAGGGAGGCCGCAAGGGGTTCGGTTCCCACGCTCAAGGTGCCGGCGAAGCCGCGGTGCTCGTCGCTGGCACCGATGGCGATGGTCGGGGCGAGCAGGATTCCTTCCGGGAAGGAGACGGCGAGCGCCTGGCACAGGGCCTCCACCACCAGGGTGTCGGTGCATAGGGGAAGATGGGGACCATGCTGTTCGGTGGAGCCGATGGGAATCACCAGCGTCCGCGCCGGGCCGAGGGCCCTGGCCTCCGGCCAGGTGAGGTGCCCGAGTACCTGGCTCATTGCCCGAGCGCCTCACGGATTGCCGCAAGGATCTCCACGGCGGCCCGATGCGGGTCGAGCGCCTCGGGTTCCGGCGCCGAGGCTCGCGCCCGCCCGCTCATCGAGGCGACCCGTGCCCGTACGGACGCCCCCTCCGGGGGTTGGAGAAGGTGCGTCGGCGCCGCCGCCTGGAAACGGAGGGGCGTGGGCGCCGGTCCCGGGATAGCCGATGTCAGGTGAATCACTTCGACGGTGATGGAAGCGGCACGCAGCACTCCGGCCAGCGGAGCGCGTGGTTCTCCTGCACCCGGCGTGAACGTCACCACCAGCGGCGGATCGGCCCGGATCACCTCGCCTTGGCCACCGGTGGCACGCTCGATGGCGAGGGCGCCGTCCTCGTTGCCCATGGCGCCGGCTCCATGTACGATCTCCCAGCCCATCTCGCCAGCCAGGCACGATCCGAATAGGGCGCCCTCGCCGTTGCGGGCACGGTCGGCACAAAAGGCAAGGGGGAATCCTTCCAGCCGGAGGAGCCCGGTAACCTCGGCCGCGCTGCGGAAGGCGGCTTCCCCCTGTTCGGGTAGCAGCAGGAACGCTCGCCTCGCTCCGAAAGCGACCGCCTCACGGACCACTGCCTCGGTGCCGCCCAGGCTCGCCACTGCGAAGCCTCCCAGACCGCAAAGGGTACGTGCGCACGCAAGGGCGTTCAGCTCCCCGGCGCTAAGCGCGCCCGCCTCGCCATTGCCGCGCCCGTGCAGGATCACCAGCGCTTCCACGCCGCCCATCACGCGCTCCCGGACATGGAGTAGGGCGCATCAGCTTCTGTGAAAGCGGACACCGTAACCTCCCGGGGGGTAGTTCCAGCTCAGGGCGCCTTCGTGGCCGCAGACCAGATAACAGGTGCCGCACTCAAAGCAGTTCTCGTAGTTGAATATGATCTCGCCCGCGGAGGTCTCCACGAAGAGGCGGGCCGGGCAGGCGTTGAGGCACGTCCTGGCGGTGCAGCCTGCGCAGACCCGGTTGTCCAGGGCGATGTGTGGGCGGGTTGAGATCCTGAATTCGACCCGGCCCAGTTCCTGGTCCAAGTCGATACCGGCTCCCGGCTCGGGAGACTCGGTGGCTTGCCGGTAATTCAGCTTCGGGTTGGGAGCGTCGGTAATCCTGGACATGGTAACTATCCGAAGGTTCTTAACGCGCGGAGCACGGCGGCCCCGGCGGTAAGCGGCGAAACTCCCGATCTGTGAGCCGCGGCGTAGGCGGCCCGCGCCAGGCCGGGCTTGGGCTCGGGGTCCCGGACGCTGAAGATCTCCGAAGCCAGATGGTTGGCGAATCGCGGCAGGCCGACCTGAGTCGCCCTCGACATTACCAGTCGAGGAGCGTGGCGAAGGCGGCGGTGGTTGATGCCGACGAAGGACGCCTCCATGGCCGAGGCGTAGACCGCCGCCGCGTCGGCAGCCCCGTGGGAGTCGAACTCGGCCAGTACCGCTCGTCCCGCCTCGGCGCCACTGGCGATGGCGTAGTTGACTCCCTCGAGCCACAACCCCGCCGCCAGGCAGGCAAAGGCCGCGTCCCCGGCGACCAGGAGGCCCTTGGACCCCAGCCGCGGCCAGTGCGAGAAGCCGGCTTCAGGGATCAGGTGAGCCCCGTACTCCAACGGCTCGGCGCCGCGCAGTAAGGGCTCGATGCTTGGATGGCGCTGCAGGCGCCCCAGCAGCTCCTCCGGCCGGCTCTTCGTGGCGGCCAGCCCGGTGAGCGACAGCACCAACCCAACCGCAACGGTCTCGGAGTTGGTGTAGAGGAAGCCGCCACCGGACACTTCGCCAGTGCAGCCCAGTATCTCGATGTCCACACCCTCGCCGGGGGAGGCGATGTTGAAGCGCCTCTCGATCTCTTCCGCCCCGAGACTCAGCACGCGCTTCACACCCAGCGTGTAGCCCTCGGCCCCGGCACCTTTCATTAGGCCGGCCTGTTTGGCCAGGAATGAGTTGGCACCATCGGCGGCGATTACCATCCTGGTTCGCAGCGGCGGGCCCTCGCGGTCGGTTGCAACTGCGGCCACGTGCCCGTATGCGTCGCGGACCAGTCGGGTGGCGGTGGTGGAGGGAAGCAGGACCGCTCCGGCCGCCACCGCCACTCCGGCCAGCCAGGAGTCGAAGGCCGGGCGGTAGGCCGTGAACGCGTTAGGGCCCCCCGGGTCGCCCCAGGAGGGGTTGTCATGGGCCAGCCACGTGGCGCGTCCACCATCCACCAGCATGGTGACGCGCCGGGTTATTCGCCTCTCGATCGGAGCGCTTTCGGGGTAGTCCGGTATGAGCTGGGCGAGGATGGCGGGATAGATCACTCCACCGTAGAGGTTTTTCGATCCCGGCTCGGTTCCTCGCTCCAGCAGGGCAACCTTGGCGCCACCGCGCGCGAGCACCAGGGCTGCGGCACTCCCAGCGGGACCGGCACCTACTACGACCGCATCGAAGCAGGATGCGTTACCGCCCTCGATCGCCGTCATGGGCACCTCCATCTCCTTGGGCAAGTTCCCATAGCTCCTGCACCACGGCGGGGCCGTCGGCCAGGATGGCGCGGTCTGCGAGGCCGAATATCGGTGCCGCCGGGTCGGTGTTGACCGCTATGACCCGGCCTGGCGCTTCGAGGCCGCCGGTGTGTTGTGGGGCGCCTGAGATCCCGATGGCCACGTATAGGAGAGGTGAGACGGTGGTGCCCGTGGTTCCGATCTGGACCTCTTCGGGTGCCCAACCGGCATCGGTCACGACCCGCGTGGCCCCGAGGGACGCCCCGAGCTTTCTGGCCGCCGCATCCAGCATGGCCACAGTCCCGGCATCGCCGAGTCCCGCCCCGGCTGCCAACACCACAGGCGATTCTCCAAGTTGCCTGGCACCCTCCGTATCCTGAATCTGCACGATCTCGCGCGTACTCAGTGAAGTGGGAAGGGGCTGAATCACGATAGGCCCGCTGCCCAGGCGCCCTCTGTGCCCGGTAATCCAGGCGGCGGTCCTGCGCCCGGCTCGGATTTTGACCGAGCCGGCCGCAGGCCGCAAACTTGTCGCCCTCTTCGCCAACGGCGCTGCTTCGCCCTCGGGCACGTGGAAAAGGGCCACGCCCCTTGTCGAGTCCAGTGGATAGCCGAGCTGGACTCCATCGGCCTCGGCGGCGCGCAAAACCCGGCCGCGAACTTCGACCACCTCGCCGATGACCGGTGCCTCCAGCGCCCTTGCGGTGTGTCCGAGCAGCTCGACTGCGTCGGAGGATCCTGCCAGGATCACAGTGTGCGCTCCAAGGCGGCGGGCCACTTCGGCGAGCATCAGCGCCAGCTGGCGCTGCCCGGGGGGCTCCGCCCACAGTAGCGAGAGCGTCGGATCGCCCTCGCCGGCCGCCGGCACCGGCCTTCTACGGCCCTCCCGGAGTCCTGCCGGCAGGACCAGGCAATCCGCGCCCTCGCCGGTGATGGCGGAGAGGCTGCGGCCGGGCTCGCAACCGACGGCGACGATCAGCACTTCGCAGAGCGCGGTCATGGCCGGGCCAGCTGCAGTAGTTCGGATACGCGCTCCGGCGCCGAATTCCCCTCGATGATCGCGGCGTGTGCCCGGCGCGGGCTCAGCGCGTCGCCGATGCGTAGCGCCGGGATCCCACTGGAGCGTGCGACTTTGTAAAGAGAGTCATCCGCCGTGGCGTGGAGGGACAGGACCAGAAGGTCCGCTTCCAGCTCGAACTCGCCGCCGTCGAGATGGTTGACAAAAGTGGCGGACCGGGCCCCGGCGCCGGTGGCTATGAGGGCCGTGTGAAATTCGACCCCGTGCGCCGCTGCGCGCATACGGAAAGTCTCGTAGTCGAGAGTTATTCCGAGGTCCTGCCCGGCGACCAGCAATGGAGTGGCAAAGTGGACCTCGGCCCCCATCTCCCAGAGGAGTTCGGCGGCCGAGGTCGCCTGGTGGAAGCCGACTTCATCGTAGACGACGGCCTTGGCTCCGATGGGAAGGTCGAGCGACCGGGTCATGAGTTGGCGGGCGGAGACGATCCGCATCCGGCGCGCACCGTCCTCCATGGCCCACCCGGGCGTAACATCGCGGGATCCAGTTGCCACCACCACGGCGTCGGCCCCGAGCCGCCCCAGGTCATCGGGACCGACCGCCCGGCCGAACTCCGGCTCGATACCCAGCGCGGCCAGCTCATTGCGCTGGTTGCGCACGAGGTCCCAGAACTCGGCACGCGAGGCGACCCGGCCGGCCCAGGCGAGCTGGCCGCCAAGCTGCTCGGCGGCCTCCACCAGCGCCACGCTCGCCCCGGCCCTGGAGAGGGCTATGGCGGCTTGGCACCCCGCCGGTCCCGCGCCGATCACCGCTACCTTTGGCGCCGAGGCGCGCAATGCCGGCGCTCGCGGCACGAGGCTTTCCCGCCCGGCGCTGGGATTCTCGATGCAGCCCAGCCAGCGGTTCATCCCCACCCTTCCGACGCACTCCTGGTTGCATGAGAGGCAGAGGCGTATATCGCGGGTGCGGCCCGTGCGCGCCTTGGCGGCCAGGTTCGGGTCGGCAATCTGGGCCCTGACCATTCCGACCAGGTCGCAGTGGCCCGCGGCAAGTGCCTTTTCCGCCTGCAGGGGATCCTTGATGCGGCCGACGCCCACCACCGGGAGGTTGACCGCCTTGCGTATGGCGGAGGCGATGAACAGGGCGTATCCCGGGGAGAATGACATCGAGGCCTCGATGGTGTAAAGCGAGGCGGTGGCAACTCCGATGGAGGTGTTGATGTAGTCGATACCTCCTTCGGCCTCGAGCATCCGGGCCAGCTCGACTGCTTCCTGAAGTCCCGTCCCGCCCTCGATCATCTCATCGCCCGAGATCCTGACCCCGAGCGCCGGGCCGGGGCCGATTGCCTGGCGGACGCCGGTGACGATCTCGCGCATAAGCCGGCTCCGCCCCCACAGGTCGCCCCCGTATTCGTCCTCACGATGGTTGGAAGCGGGGGAGAGGAAGGCTCTGACGATCGATGAGTGGGAGCACTGCAGCTCGACACCGTCGAAGCCGCCCTCGATGGCCCGTTCCGCCACCAGCTGATAGCCCCTTACCACCTCGGCAAGGTCGGCGGCGCCGGCCTCTTTGGGCACCTCGCGGAAGAGAGGGTCGGGAACCTGGCTCGGCCCGAGAACCGGCAGGCGCGAGTACATGGAGGACGCCTGGGGGCCGTTGTGGTTGATCTGGGCAATGACCTTTGCCGGATGGCGATGCACGGCCCGGGTGATTTGCCGGTATCCCGCCAGCACCTCGGGGCGGAAGCCGTGGATCATCTTCTCGTACGGCCAGTCGCTGGGGTGGACCGAGTGCTCCTCGGTGATGATCAGACCGGCCCCGCCTCTGGCGCGTGCCTCGTAGTAGGCGGCGTGCGCCGTGGTGGGCAGCCCGTCGACCGCGAAGTTGGTGAGGTGCGCGGAAAAGACGATCCGGTTCTCCAGGTGCATTCGGCCGATTTGGATGGGGGAGAAGAGGCGCTTAAAGGCCGCCATTGGCGACCTCCGCGGTCAAGGCGGCCACTGCTCGCCGCGCATCCAGCACGGCGAACTGCCATCCCCTGGGAGCGAGGGCGTCCCCGGCCGGACGTATCAGCCTGTGCTCCGGCCAGCCACCGGCTGCCACCGCCGGAGAGCAGTCGACGACCAGCTCCGCCTCCAGCGTCCGGCGTCCGGAACCGAAGCGCTGCTCGATCGACACTCCGCCCTCGGTGAGGCCGGCCACGGTGGTGTCGGTGAAGCATGGAACGCCGGCCCGGGCCAGGCGCTGCGCGGCAGGCACCAGGTCTCCGGTGATGGCAA
>JAJZLQ010000056.1 GCA_021850605.1 Actinomycetes bacterium | reverse complement strand
AGCTCCGCCTCCAGCGTCCGGCGTCCGGAACCGAAGCGCTGCTCGATCGACACTCCGCCCTCGGTGAGGCCGGCCACGGTGGTGTCGGTGAAGCATGGAACGCCGGCCCGGGCCAGGCGCTGCGCGCCAGGCACCAGGTCTCCGGTGATGGCAAGTTGAGAGCCGGGGAGGCGGTCGGGGGTCACCAGGGCCAGCGAAACTCCCGCAGTGAGTAGGGCATCCAGCGCATTCATGGCCCACGGGCCGCCGGTCGGGTCGAAGAGGACCACTTTGCATCCGGTTTGCGGCGGCTCGCGCAGGGCCTGTGCCGCCCCCACCACCCGGGGGGAGCCCACCGGGGCGTTCTCGATCAGGCGCGCCAGGTTCCAGGGACGAGGCAGGTAGAGGCCGCCGGTCGCGACCACCACCGGGTTCCCGGCCTCCGCCGCCGCGAGGAGGTCCGAGGAGGTCAGCGGGTGTGAAAGCCTCACCTCCACCTTTGCCGTGGCAAGGGCCGACAGATAGTACTCGAGCAGCCGCGCCAGCCGAGGATTGGGGCCGTGCCCGGCAAGTAGGGCCAGCTCCCCACCCGCTTGCCCCGAAGCCTCGTAAAGGCGGACTCTCATGCCGAGGCGGGTCGCGTGCAGGGCGGCCTCCATGCCGGCCAAGCCGCCACCGGCAACCAGCAGCTCCGCCGGCCTGCTGTCTCGAGCCCGACCCTTTGCCACCCGGTCACGCAGCTTGGCCTCGGCCTCGTGCCCGGCATCGGGGTTGAAGGCGCAGGTGACCACGGGGTTGCGCGGATCGCGCACCTGGCACCCCTGGTTACAGGCGACGCACGGCCTCGCGCTCCCGCCGGCGGCCAGCCTGGCCAAAGCCTCGGGATCGGCGATCAGTGCGCGGGTGAGCTCGGCAAGCTGAACCTCTCCCGTGGCGAGCAGCTCCTCTGCTTCACGCACCGTCACGCGTCCGTCCACCAGGGCGAGCGGAGTCGCCAAGGGACGAGTGGCCTTGAACTCTGCCAGTGCCTCGTCCAGGAAGCCGGTGCCTGCGTGGAAGTCGGGGCAGGTGGCGTGGTGGGTGTAGATCGATCCGCGCTCGAGGACCAGGTAGTCCACTTTGTCCGCCAGGTCGGCGAAGATCTCTGCCGCCCTGGGTGGGAGGATGCCGGCCCAGGGGGCGAGTTCGTCGATGCATAGTCTCATGCCCACCACCCCGCCCGCAACGCTGCGCCGGACCGCCTCCAGTACGGAGGAGGCAAACAGGGCACGATCCTCGCCCCAGCGATCGCCCCGCTGATTGGTCAATGGCGAGAGGAACTGGCGCACCAGGGAGAATTGGCCGGCGTTCAACTCGACTCCGTCGCAGCCGGCTGCGACGGCCGATGCCGCCGCGGCGGCGAAGTCGGCGATGATCGCCTCGATGGCTTCCTCCTCCAGCTCGGCGGAGAGCTCGTTGGTGGTGGTCTCCGCAAAGGGGGAGGGGGCCCAAAGCACCTGCTGGGAGTGGGCGGAGGAGCCCTGGCCGCCGGCGTGGCCTATCCCCGCCACCAGCAGCGATCCCTCGCCCCTCACCATCGAGGAGGTGGCCGCCAGGGAGGAAGCG
This sequence comes from Actinomycetes bacterium, assembly GCA_021850605.1. Taxonomy (GTDB): domain Bacteria; phylum Actinomycetota; class Acidimicrobiia; order Acidimicrobiales; family Acidimicrobiaceae; genus Acidithrix. The sequence goes on along the minus strand of JAJZLQ010000056.1, from coordinate 11,151 downwards.
GCCGCGGGCAGGAGCGGTGCGTACTCATACGGCCAGTCCTCCCTGCTCACCGAAGCCACTTCCGTCACCACCAGTGCGGCACCACCCGCCGCCCGCGCCGCAAGGTATTCACCGTAAGCGGGACGGAACTCCTCACGCCGGTTCAAGTTGGTCGGGTGGGGGCCGAAGTAGGCACGGCTCTTCAGTACCCGCCCCGCGAGTTGCAGATCAGCGGCAAAGAGCCTTGCGGCGGACCCGGCGGGCAAGTCCGTGCCTAACGCGTCGCCACGGCTGCGCGCCGCGGACGAATCGATACCACCGTGGACGCCGTAGCACCGGCCCGGCCCATCACGCATTCCGGGTCAGGGTCGGCCGGCCCGGATCCGGTGTGGAACTTGGCCGCCATGCAGCCCCCCTGGCAGGAGGCATAAGCGGAGCAGCTGGAGCAGCCGGTGGGGCCGGGTTCGGACCGCAAGCTGGTGAAAAGGTCCGAGCTGCGCCAAATATCCGCAAGGCCCGTTTCGCGGATATTCCCGGCCTTGAAGTCCGGGTGGATGGTAAAGGGGCATGCGTAGACGTCGCCAACCGGGTCGACCAGGCACACCACCCTCCCGGCGCCGCACATGTTCAAGCCGGGCAGCGGATCACCGAGCGGCGAGAGGTGGAAGAAGGAGTCGCCGGTCAGGACGTGGGGTCGCTCCGAGAGCCAGCGGAAGAGGTGCCGGTTGTCCTCGGGGGTCGGTCGCAGGTCGGCGTAGCTTTGCGCGCCGCGGCCCGAGGGGCGGAGCCTGGTCACGCGCAGGCTGGCACCGAAGCCGCGGGCCATCTCTTCGAGCTCGTCAAGGCGCGAGACGTTGTGGCGGGTGGCCACGACTGAGATCTTGGGATCGTCGAAGCCGGCCGTGGCCAGATTCTCCAGCGCCGCCACCGCCTTTGCGAAGGACCCCCGTCCCCGCAGGGCATCGTTGGTGGCACGGTCTGGACCGTCGATGGACACCTGGACGTCCACGTAGTCCATTCCGGCCAGGCGCCGTGCAGCAGCGGCGTCCAGGAAGGTGCCGTTGGTGGAGAACTTGACCCCGACGCGGCGTGATACGGCGTGCTCGAGCAGAGGGAAGAAGTCCCTGCGCATCATCGGCTCGCCACCGCCGATGTTTACGTAGAAGATACCCATCTCGGCAAAGGTGTCGATGAGTTCGAGCGCTTCGTCGGTGTTTAGCTCCCCGGGCGCCCTGGACCCGGAGTCCGAGAGGCAGTGTCGGCAGGACAGGTTGCAGCCGTAGGTGAGCTCCCAGGTCAGACAGATCGGCGCCGCCAGCCCGGCGCGCAGCGAGGCGGCAAGGGAGTCATTCATCGTGGTGGCCCCCGGGTGCCTCTTCACGGAGCAGGACCTTCCTGGCCAGCAGCGCTTCGACCAGCCGGTCGAAGCGCTCGGGGGAAGCGCCAAGGGTGGCCTCCGCCTCCGATCGGTCCACACCGCACCTGGCGAGTTCGGCCAGCTTCAGGGCCAGCCGTGACTTGACCAGGAAGAGTTCACGGGTCGAGAAGTTGTAGCAGAGGGCCCCGAAGGACTCCTCCCTGAGGGAAATACGCGGGTTGAGAAGCAGGCGCTCGCGACGCAAGGCCGGGCCGACTAGTAGACGCCGCACATTCCGTCGATCGATACCTCTTCGATGACGAGATCCTCCTCGACGAACTCCCCATCCTCCGCCGCCGCGTCTTCGCCCACCTGCATCGCCAACTCTTTTGTCATGGCTCAATCATATCCACAAGGGCAGGTGCTCAACGGGTCCTGGCCGGCTCAAGGGCTCAGGAGGATCTTGCCCTTTGACTGACGTGATGCAAGGCGGCTGTGCGCCTGGCCCGCTTCGGCCAGCGGTAGCACCGAATCGATCACCATACGGATGCGCCCGTCGTGGAGCATGGCCAGGGAGGGCTCCATCAGCGAGGCGACTTCGTCCGGGCGCGACCTGCGCACGGTACCGAAGGAAAAGCCTGAGACGGTGCGGTTGGGGGAGTGGAGCTGGTCGGTTTGGACAATTCCGGGCTTCCCGGCGGCCATCCCGAAGACAACCAACGTCCCGAACGACTCGAGCACCTCCATGTCCTCGGCAACGGTGTCGCCCGCCGTGGCGTTCAAGATGACCTGGAAGTCACCGCCCGCCGCCCGTCTGGCTGCTTGTGCGAATCCGGACTCCCGAGCCACAACCGGCCTCGCCCCCAATTCCTCCACCAAGCCGGCTTTTTCCTGGCTCGACACTACGCCCACCACAGTGGAGGCTCCCAGCGCGGCTGCCATCTGCAATGCCGTGGTGCCGATGCCGCCCGCGGCGGAGTGCACCAGGACACGGTCCCCTGGCCGGACTTTGGAAGCCCTGGTCAACAGGCCGTAGCAGGTCCCGAGCAAGAGCGGGGCCGCACCCGCCTGGTCCGGGTCGATCCCCGGCGGGACCTCGAAGAAGAGACCCTTCTTGGCCAGGGAGTACTCGGCATAGCCTCCATCGTCCACAAAGGCCACGACGTGCCGTCCGAGCCAGGAATGGTCGACGTCCTCTCCGACGGCGTCGACAACGCCGTAAGTATCGAGGCCCGGCACGAACGGCATCCCGGGAACCGGATAATTGCCGGAAACGGCCTTCACGTCTGCGAAGTTCACCGAGGCGCGTACGTTGCGGATGCGCACCTGGCCGGCGGATGGCTCCGGGTCGGGAAGTCGGCTGGGTTCGAGCTGTTCGGGGCCACCGAAACGGGAGACGAGAATCGCCTGCATGGATGCTCCTTTCACGATCTTCACCGGCACGGGGCCGGCGCCGAGGCTTCAGGACTCGGCGGCCACCTGCTTGAGCGAGTCCGCGAAAGCGGCGCCGATGCGCTCGATCTCCGCTTCGGTGATGGTCAGGGGGGGTGACACCGCGATGGAGGTCATAAGCGTGCGTACCAGCACTCCCCGCTCACGCATGGCCATTTGGAGTTTTCCGAGCGTCGCGGGGCGATCCTTTAGCACATTCGCCTCGACCTCGATTGCACCGAGCAGGCCCATCCCAGCACGCACCTCGCTGATGAGCGGGGAGTCCAGGGTGCTGTTGAGGGCTTCCGCCAGGCTCCCCTCCAGAGTCCGGCCACGTGGGATAAGGTTCTCCCGCTCCATGATCTCCAGGTTGGCCAGGCCGGCTGCGCATGCGAGCGGATGGCCCGCGTAGGTGGGCCCGTGCCGGAAGGCCGCGCCCTTGCCTTCGAAGAAGGGTGCCGAGACGCCGGCGGAAACAACTACGCCGCCTAGAGGAACGTATCCGCTGGTTATTCCCTTGGCGAAGGTGATCATGTCGGGGATCACGCCAAAGCGCTCGGGGCCGAACCACTCGCCGAGCCTCCCGAAGCCGCAGATTACCGAGTCGATTACCAGAAGCGCGCCGATGCTGGTGCAGATCTCGCGCAGCCTCTCTATGTAGCCGGGTTTGGGAAGATGGACGCCGCCGGCGCCGATGACCGGCTCGACGAAGACGGCGGCGATGTGCTCGGCGCCAATATTGTCGGCGAGCGCGGCCAGATCCTCGGGATCGTCGCGATCGATCTGGGCGACCGAGTTGATCAGGTCGCCATAGCCTGCACGGTTGGGGGGCATTCCAGCCAGCGAGGTGCCGAAGCCGTGGGTCCCGTGATAGCTGTCCCCGCGTGATACGAGTATCTGGCGCTCGGGGTGGCCGGTCTCGTGGAAGTAGCGGCGCGCCAGCTTGGCGGCCGTGTCGATCGCGTCTCCGCCTCCGGAGACGAAGAAGACCTTGGAGCCGGGCATGGGGCTAACGGATGCGACCTTGGCGGCGAGCAGCTCCGCCGGCTCGTTGGTGATGTCGGCGAAGGTGGAATAAGCCGCGACTTTGGAAAGCTGGGCGTTGATCGCCTCGGCTATCTCCTTGCGCCCGTGCCCCACGTTGGCGTACCAGAGGGAGGCAGTGGCGTCGAGGTACTGACGGCCTGCGTCGTCGTATACGTAGTTGCCGCTTGCTTCGGCGATGGTGAGCCGGCTACGGGTGACTTCCGCCATGTTGGCGAAGGGGTGCCAGAAGGATGTCTCGGTCACTTTACCTCTCAGTTCTGCTGCGGGTTTGTGACCAAGATAGCACCGTGGGGAACTGAGCGGTGAGGGCACCTGACAGTACCCCCCGACAGGGGGAGCGGCTCAGGATCGAGGCAGAATCTTGAGCGCCAGGTACAGGTCCACCAGCTCCGCAAAGTCCTCCAGCTTTACCCCATGGCTCTCGCGCACCTTATGCAGGCGGTAGCGCATCGAGTTCGGGTGTATGCCCAGTTTGGCGGCGGCAAGGTTGACGTCCAAGTTGCATTCGAGGTAGGCGCGCAGCGTGGTGATGGCGTGGCGCTCGACGGTTAGATTGGCGCGCCGGCGCTCCTGCTTCTCGGCCAGCTTACGTAGGTCCACCTGGGCCATCAGCCAGGTCGTCATGGAGGCGTCCTCGAAGAGCAGCACTTCCGATGGTTGGTCGTTCTGCGAGGCGGTGAGCAGCTCGGCCAGGGAGGCACGAGCCTCCCGATAGGCGGCCGGAAGGGCGGCCGCACCGAGGCATGGTGAGGAGACACCCAGGCGGAAGAGATTCCCAGTCAGTTGCCTGAGCTGATCGGGCACCGTCTCGGTGACGGTCTGGACGATGGCCACCATTACCTCGCCGGTCATGTCCCAGATGAGTGGAGGGTGTTCCTCGATCGTCTCGAGCAGGGCGGAGAAATCCCGCTCCGCCTGCGCGGCGGACGCCATCGGCGATCCGCACACCACCCAGGCGGGGGAAGAGAAGTCGATCCCCAGAGAGAAGAGCCGTTCCAGCTGAGGCTTGGCCTGCCTTCCCGCCGGCATCCTGGCAGCGCGCAGGCCGCACACCTCGGCTAAGAGCGCTCGTTCCTGTGCGCGCCTCTCGGCCAGCCGGTCACTTCGCGTCTCGAGTGCGATGGCGAGCATGTGACCGGCGGAGCGGACCAGGGGAAGCGCCAGCTGGAAGTCGGATTCACCGGAGTCGGTGGTGCCGACCAGGGCAAGCCACATCGAAGGGCGGCTTGGTGGCAGCACCGCCAGTGCCAGCCCGGGCCCCTGCCCGGCCTCAAACTCAATCAGCTGGGTAAGTCCGGGCAGGGAGGGATCGGCCGGATCGGCTGGGCGGCGCGCCCCCCGGCCTTGCATGGTTGCCGACGAAGGGCTCTGATACTCGATGAACTGACGAACCTCCGCCAGCAGGCCGGCGCCCATGTTGTCGCTGGCGGCAACCACCTCACCCGCGCCGCCTTCGATGAGGGCAACCGCCGCCGGCACCAGTGGAGCCAGGCGCTCGATCAAGGCGGTCACTGGGTCCTGGCTTAGTAGCGAGTCCAGCAGGTAATCCTGTGCGGAGACAAAACGGCGCAGGGCGTTCACGTTGGGAGAGAGAAGCGCCTGGTTGACAAAGGCGATTATCTCGGCGAAGCCGGTGGCAAAAGGGACAGTGAAGACCGGAAGCCCCAACTCCTCGGCTGCCTCCAGGAGCCCTGGCGGGACCGCACGGAAATTGACGTCCAGCGCGAACCCCAACGCCGCGATTCCGGCGCTGTGCAACTCCTTCACCAGCTCTCGCTGCTCGGCCGGCCGGCCCTTGAGGCGCAATCCGGTGGTAAGGGCGATCCAGTGGGCGGAGAACCACCTGGTGGGGCGGGAGATCTCGAACGAGTGCGCACCTGTCACCGAGGTGGCTAAAGCGCTTTGGTCCGAGGTGACCAGGCGAAGTCCAAGTGAGGGCTGGGCCAGGACCTCCTTCAAGGTGAGCCTCGTGCCTATCCCAGCTCTGTTATCGGCCATACCCCTGCGCCCGTTGGTCTAGATGTCCATGTCAGGCCACCTTCCGGCGGCTTACTTACCGGGCTCGCCCCGGCGATGCACGCACTTCATAATAACGAGAAAATGCCATAATTCTTAGTGCTGGGCCACAAGGATTCCGCGGTCGCCCGCCCTCGTGACGCTGCTTCCCAAAGCGTAAAGGCAATTTTCCGCCACCTTGACCACCCGGAGGGCCGGCGATAAGCTACCGATCGGTAACGTCATTTGTCACACCGGCCCGCTCAGGCGCGGCCGCCGCGCTAGGAGGGCAGCCGTGATCGAGCGAGCGGGCATCCATTCTGATGAGCCAGTGTTCGACGAGTCCGGCATTTATCGGGACGAACTGGGCGTGCTGCACTATCAGGATTTGCCGGACTCACTGGTGAATCTGCTGGTAGAGGCCGCGGAGCCCAATGCCGACATGGTTGCTTTGCAGGAGATCGGCGGAGGAGAGCTCACCTACGCCGGGCTCCTGGAAGCGGTGGAGCGCGTGGCCGGAGGTCTCGCCGCGTCGGGGGTGGAGCCAGGTGACCGGGTGGGGCTGATGCTCCCCAACGGGAACGATTTTGTGGTCGCCTTTTTCGGCATAATCTTTGCCGGCGCCGTGGTCGTCCCCATCAACACGCGTTTCACCGAGAGCGAGGCGGCCTACGTCCAGGAGGACTCCGGCGCAAAATACGTGTTCAGGCCGGGAGTGGTGATGCCCTCGGGCGAGCCTCTGCGCCACCAGGGTGCGGGCAGGGCGACCCTGGCCGCCATTTTCTACACCAGTGGCACCACCGGCTTCCCCAAGGGTGCGATGCTCTCGCATGAGAACTTCCTTTCCAACATGGAAAGCGTTTTCAGGGTGGTTCCGTTGGAGCGCAGGCCCTCAGTTAGCCTGGTGACGGTTCCCCTCTTTCATGTGACCGCGGCGATATCTCAAATGGTCCCGACGCTTCGCTACGGAGGCAAGCTGGTCATCCTGCCCGGCCCGGACATCAAGGCGCTCATTGCGGCGGTGGCGGAGAACCGGATCGACACGGTGGTGTCGGTTCCCGCACTTTACTGGTATGCCCTGGTCCAGCCCGAGTTCGCCAGCCTGGACAAGTCCGGGGTCAAACACGTTCTGTACGGCGGGGCGCCTATGCCTCCGGACCTGGTGCACAAGCTGATGGCCGCCTTCCCCAACGCCCGGGTGGGGAACGGCTTCGGCCTAACCGAGACCGCCTCGATCGCGACGTTCCTGCCTCACGAATACGCGGGCGACCACGCGGACTCGGTGGGATTCCCGGTGCCGGTGACCGAGGTGGACCTCTTCGAGCCGGACCCGCACACCGGAGCGGGCGAGCTGCTGATTCGCGGCCCGAATGTGGCCATGGGTTACTGGAACCTGCCTGAGGCAACGAAGGAAACCTTTATCGACGGCTGGCTGCACACGGGGGACATGGCCCGTATCGAGGACGGCTTGGTGACCATTGTCGATCGCAAGAAGGACATGATCAACCGGGGAGGGGAGAACGTCTACTCCGTGGAGGTGGAGAACGTGCTCGCGGAATACCCGGGTGTGCTCGAGGTTGCGGTGATCGGAGTTCCGGACGAGATGATGGGGGAGAAGGTCGGGGCAGTAGTGGTCCCGGTTCCGGGAGTCAGTTTCGACGTCGCGGAGATGATTTCCTTCGCCCGCACCAAGCTGGCGGACTACAAGGTGCCACAATACGTCTGGGTTCGCCAGGAGGGTCTGCCACGTAACCCGGGTGGCAAGGTCCTAAAGCCACGGCTGCGGGCCGAGGCGCACTGGGAGCAGGTTGTCTTCTAGCCGGTAACCAGGCCAAGACCGGCGGCGGATCGGTCGGCCGGGAAAGGGGAGTGATGGTCCAGATCGAGACGGTCAAGGGTCCGGTTGATGCCGATCAGTTGGGCTTTACCTTGATGCACGAGCATATCTTCGTCCTCTCACCGGAGATAGAAGAAAACTACCGGACCGGTTTCGGGGAGGAGGGGGCCCGGGTCGACCAAGCCGTAGCGCGTCTGAATGAGCTGGCGGCCGCCGGAGTCAGGACCTTTGTCGACCTGACCGTCGTAGGGCTGGGCCGGGACATACACCGGATCCAGCGTGTGGCTGAGCGAGTCGATCTCAACATCGTCGTGGCCACCGGCCTCTACACATACAACGAGCTACCTTACTACTTCTTATATCGCGGACCAGGAACTTTGCTGGGCGGCGAGGAGCCGCTGGTGGAGATGTTCGTGGGTGACATCGAGAACGGTATCGCCGGGACCGGGGTGAAGGCCGGCATGCTCAAGTGCGCCACCGAGCACCAGGGGGTGACCCCGGACGTCGAGCGTGTCCTGCGGGCGGTGGCGCAAGCCCATCGACGCACCGGAGTCCCGATCACGACTCACAGTTTTGCTCCCGGCCGTAACGGATTGGAGCAGCAGCGGGTCTTTCGAGAGGAGGGGGTCGACCTTTCCAGGGTGGTAATCGGGCATAGCGGTGACACCACCGACATCGGGTACCTGCGCGAGCTCGCCGACGCAGGCTCGTATCTGGGCATGGACCGCTTCGGCATCGACCTCTTGCTGCCTTTTGAGCAGCGTGTGGCAACGGTGGCCGAGATGTGCCGTCTCGGCTACGCGGACAAGATGGTCCTCAGCCAGGACGCCGCCTGCCACAACGACTGGTTCGACGACGCTGCGCTGGCGGTCGCCACACCGAACTGGCACTACATGCACGTGGTGCGCGATGTCATTCCCGCGCTGCGTGAGCGCGGCGTCACCGAGGCCCAGATCGACCAGATGACGGTGGGGAACCCTCGGCGGATCCTTTCCGAGCGGTCGCCCTACTAGTCAAATGCGCCAGACGGGATAGCAGCGGCCCGGTGTGCAGCTCGGGTTTGTAAGGGGCCAGCGATAACTTTGCCGCGCAGCCGCGTGCCAGTCCGGCGGAGTACGCGAGGTCGTCCAACACCGAGATGACCCCGGTTGCCAGGGTTCGCGGCAGCGCGGCGCCAGCTTGGGCCGCCTGCAAAACGCGCGCCACGGCCAGCAGCCCCAGCAAGGTGGCGAGCCTATTTCTTAGCCGCGCTGAAAATCCCGCAAGGGCGATTACGGGTGCGCCGAGCGCTCGTACCAGCATGGAGATCTCCGCCGCCAATGCGGTAACCACCTCTCGGGATGGAGAAGGCAGGTCTTGGATGTCGATACCGGCTCGCCCGGCAGAAGTGCGCAGGCGCCGTCGCGCATCAGCCAAGGTGGCCAGGCGGAGCGCAGCGCCTGCCAAGGGGAAGGCTGCTAGGGCCACTGTCACCTCGTCGAGGAAGAGGTGCTTCAGCATTCCCGGATGCCGCTTCACCAACGCAGCCGCGGAGGTGCCGTAGGAGAAGCGCTGACGAAGGAATGCCCCCAGCGTGCTTCGTACGAGGTGCGTTGCGCCGTCGCTGCCGGAGTAGTAGGCAATGCCGCCCCTCTTGCGTAGCCGCCAGAGCAGGTCGACATCCTCGCCGTAGCGGAGGCGCTCGTCGAATCCGCCCAGGTTTTGGAAGTCCGCAGCCCTGACGGCAAGGCAGGCTGCTGGGAGATAGCGCGGGGAGATACCGGCCTCGCCGGGCAAAGGGCCCATGTCAAGTGGGGAGTGGAGAGCCTCGTATCCCGCCAGGGCCGCAGCAAGAGGGTGCCCCGCTTCGCGCCCCTGCGAGCGGATCCGGGGCGCTGCCAGCGAGAGCTTTGGTGAAGCGAAGAGGCGGAGCAGCTGCGAGAGTCCGGGCAGCGCCGCGGCATCGCTGTCGAGGAAGAGCAGGATCTCCCCTCCGGCCAGCGCGGCTCCGGCGTTACGGGCTGCAGCCGGACCGTGGTTCGCTTGCAGGGCGACGAAGCGCGCCCCGTGAGTGGCGGCCAGGTCGGCCAGTTGGTCCGCCTGCGGACTGCCGTCGCTGACCAGGACGACTTCGGTCACTTCGGGTATCCTGGCCAGGCTGGCCAGGCACTCGCTCACACCCGCGCTGTCAAGCGCTGGCACCACCGCGCTTACTGCGGGCGCGGGCCTGCCGGGAGGTGCGGCCAGCCGCACGAGGCCCCTGCGAGCGAGCCTTGCCACGAGCCTGAACTCTGCTCCGGTGAACGGCCCCGAGGCACCCTCGACCAGCCTGCTGCAGAGCTCCACACCGCCGGGGCGGAGCAGCATCAGCGTCGATCCGCTGTCGCTCACCAGAGTGGAGCCGATGAGGCGCGCCGCGGTGAGCTCGGCCATCAGATCGCCGGTCAACTCCTCAATCAAAGACGATCATGCCGCGCAGGTTCCTGCCGTCGCGCATGTCCTGGTATCCCTCGTTCACCTGCGAGAGCGGATAGGTCCTGGTTACCAGCTCGTCCAGCTTTAGGATCCCGTCCATGTAGAGGTCGAGGATGCGGGGGATGTCGAAGCGCGGATTGGCCGAGCCGAAGAGTGCGCCGCGCAGCGACTTTTCATAAAGGGTCAGATCCAGCAGGCTCATGTTGACGTCCATGCGATCGAACCGGCCGAGCGCAGTGACAACCGCTGTCCCGTTCTTTCCAAGGACCGCCATGACCTGGGCCATCATCTGCCCATCCGCGACACCGGTGGTAACGATGGCGGAGTTGGCCATGCGACCCCAGGTGAGGTCCTGGACGAGGCCGTAGGCCTCGTCCAGGCTTGGAATGGTGTGGGTGGCTCCATAGAGCATGGCGCTCTCTCGCTTGAAGGCAACCGGGTCGACGGCCACGATGTACTGGGCGCCGGCAATCCGCGCGCCTTGGATGGCATTGATGCCGATACCTCCGCAGCCGACGACGACCGCGGTGTGCCCGGCGCGGACTCCCGCGGCATAGACGGCCGAGCCATACCCCGTGGTGACTCCGCAGCCGACCAGGGAAGCCTTGTCGAGGGGTACGTCGTCACGGATTTTTATCGCCGAGCTCTCGTGCGCCACGACGTACGGTGAAAAGGTGCCCAGGCAGCACATGGTTCCGACCCCCTGGCCACGTGCGTGGATGCGCTGGCCACCGGCGATCTCGACTCCCGAGACGAGAAAGGAACCCAGCTCGCAGAGGTTCTGATGGCCGGTGGAGCAGGCAGCGCAGCGCCCGCAGGAGGGTATGAAGCTCAAGACCACATGGTCACCCTCGGCCAGCGAGGTGACTCCGGCCCCCACCGCTTCCACGATTCCGGCACCCTCGTGCCCCCCGACCATGGGCAGCGCGGCGGGTAGGTCTCCGGTAAGCAGGTGCTCGTCGGAGTGGCACAGACCGGAGGAGGCGAGCTTTACGCGCACCTCTCCGGGAAGCGGGTCGGCCAGCTCGACCTCCTCCACGCTCCACTCCTT
>JAJZLQ010000024.1:4210-12857 GCA_021850605.1 Actinomycetes bacterium | reverse complement strand
GCGTGGCCTTGGCAGCGCGGGTGTCCGGGCACCGGTGGATTCTTGGCGACCAGGACGCCGTGAAACGTTCCGCCTCGCCGATCCGACCATGGTAGCAGTTCTGCTACCATGGTTACGGTGAACTATATCGCACAGAAAGAGCTGCGCAACCACGTCGGCGAGGTGCTCCGCCGGGCCGAGGCCGGCGAGACCATGACCGTGACGGTTGCCGGTCGTCCAGTTGCCGAGGTCGGCCCGGCACATCGCCGCCGCTGGGTAAGCGGTGCCACTCTGGCCGGCATCTGGTGCGGAAAGGCACCGCAGGCTCTGGACGTCGACCTCGAGCGGCTGCCGGCAGGTATCGTGGACCCGTTCGCTTCATGAGGGCCATCCTCGACACCTCGGTGCTCATAGGGGAGCTCCCCCCGCCTGACCACGTCGAGGCCGCCATCAGCATCGCCTCGATTACCGAGCTGCACTTCGGTGTCCTTGTGGCCGACGACGATGACGAGCGGGCGCGGCGCACCGCCCGACTCGCGGTGGTCGAGGCAACGTTCGATCCCATACCTGTAACCGCCGAGGTCGCCCGCGCCTGGGGGCAACTTGCAGCCGCGGTGGCCCGTCGTGGGGGCAACCCAAGACGGTGCCAGATTGACCTTGCCATTGCCGCCACGGCCCAAGTGGAAGGAGTGCCCCTCGTTACCGAGAACATGGGCGACTTCCAGATCATCAATGACCTTGTCGACGCTCGGCGACTATCCGACCTTTGACGTCCTCTCCCACCTGAAGGTGGGAGAGGACGTCAATCGAGTTCCAGTAAGGTCTCTTCGATTTCCGTCCCTCGGCCGGGGGCATAGGAGAACATGGTGCCCAGAACGCCGAATCCCGCCTTTTCCAGCACCCTCAAGGAGGCGACGTTGTCGCTCGCGGCGCGAGCGCGAACGGGCCGAGCCGACATATCCTCGAGAAGCAAGAACAGCGCCCGAGTTGCGATGCCTTCGCCCCAGCGTGGGCGGTCCACCCAGTAAGTCACCTCCGTTGCGCCATCCCAGCGGTAGCATCCGATGGTCCCGACCAACTCGCCGTCGGAGATGATGGCCAGAAATGTGTTTTCGGGATTCGAAAGCACGCGCCGCATGTGGTTGTCGAAGGCCTCTCGGTCGCCAGGATCGTCGGCGGTGAAAGCGGCCATGCGCACCGATTCGGGTTCGCTCATCTGACGGAATATCGTCCCCAGGTCCCCTTCGAGTACCGGACGAAGCTCGACATCGGGCACTGCACCCCTCCACCTTGCCTTCTAACGGTAGCCCGTACGCTGCGCCGCCACGAAACCTTCGGGCCGCGCGGTCCGAGTCGAGTGTCAGCGCAGGCGGTGCGGCGGACCCGCCTCATCCGCCTTCGGGCATGCTATCGAACCGCAGGCTTACCGTCACCACCGTCCTTATGGGAACGGTGGTCCCGGGAGATGGATCCTGCCCAGGCACCACTCCCTCGCCCTAGGGCACGTCAGGATCGGAAGTATGGCGCTGGCGCAGCCACTCGCCGCACCAGGCGTCCATTGCCTCGTGAAAGAGAAGACCCACAAGGTCGGGGCCGCGCCGCGCTTGTGCCACTTGCGCCGCTACGACGTCTCCCGTACGAGGTCCTCGGCGACCTCACGCGCAGAATCGATCTCAAATCACGCCACCGTTCGATCATCGCACCATCAGCCCATTACCGTGGCCGAAGATGCGATCGGCTTGGAGGTCTCACCCCGGATCTCCGAGTGGCTACGTTCCGGTTCCCGTAGCAGCGTAGCGCCTATCCTTGCGCCCATCCCGGGCATCGACCCATGCAGCAAGACCAACCGCGGCGAGCAGCACCAGGTCTGCACCCCGGATGCTCGGCGTCATCCAGCCGGCCACACTCGGCCCGACCGCGAATGTCCCTCGCGGGTAGAGCGGGCTGACACTCGCGGATACCCTGTATATTCCCGGCACGGGGGCACTGAAGCTGGCCACCGGACGCGCGCCGCGCAACTCGCGGAGATAAGCCGGACCTCCGGCAAAGTTGCTGACGGCAAGGCTTGCGCCACCGTCCGAGACCACCTCGACGGCCAGCCCCTCCGGCGCGGCCGCCGCGCTCTTCTCGGCATAGACGAAATAGGTTCCCGGCGTGTTCACGTCGAGTATGACCGTTCCCGGGAGGTTTGCGCGCACGAAGCCCGCGGTGCTCGCCGTGAGGGTCGCCTGGGCGATTGCCAGCCACGCCAGCGACGCAACCAGACCCGTCAGAGCCAGAGCAAGAGAGCGGCGATGCCGCCAAGCCGGTCTTGGGCCCCTTGGCGTCGGTTCGGCGCGTCGGTTCCCTCTGGCCGACCGACTCGCCACAACGAAAGCCACGCCGGCGATAGCAGCGGCGACCACCAAGAGCGGCCAGGCAACCCAGTCCGGCGCCGACCGCACGAGTTCGTGAACCGCAGCATCCAAGACCCAAAAGCCCACGCCGAACAGCACAACCGTGTTGAGTCCCGCGACAAGCCGTCCACGGCGGGAGCCGAACTGGATCGCGCGGGCGCTCAGCGACATCCCGATGGCGATCGGTACCAATAGCAGCGCGAAGGCGGGCAGATCCCGCCCCAAGGCGCCCCAGCCGTAGATTCGCTCGGGTTCGTTGTATAGGTCGCTGGTTTGCATGTAGAGCTGCCAAAAGACGAGCGCGGCTGCGGCGACCACAATGCCCAGCAGTACCACCATCGCGTGCCCTGCAAGCCGGTCGCCCGGCCCGACGACGTTCATACCATTTTCGGAGCCCGGCGCGCCGGATGAACTCTTGTGATTGAGACGTGAAACCATGCCGGCCTCCCTTCAACCCTTTGACCAGATGATCACTCCGCGCCCGCCAATCCGGCAAGGGCACTAGGTCCTGATCGAATTGGCGCCGGCCGGCCAGGGAGCCGCTGGCACCTACTGCCCACCGCCATACGACTGATATGGCGTCACCCAGGTGACGCCGATTCCCGCGCAGTCGGGCATGTTCGCCCCCATGCCAGCGAGAAAGGCGGGGATTTGCGATGTTGTCCGGGTCCCGGGCGCCGCGACAAGCAGGTATTCGAAGGTCGGGCACTCCCCCACCCCACCAGGCGGGAGGTCACTACCCTCCACCTGCGTCTCCGCGACTCCACCGTTCGCCGGAAGCAGCACCGGGGAGGGAGCACTTTGCGCCACCCCGATCGGGGCGTTGTCACTGTTCACCGCGACAACCCTGGTACCAGATGTTTGCTCGCCCACCACGCTCGGCCAACCCTCCAGGCTGCAAGGGAGATCGGAGACGTTCTTGAAGTCGAGGGTCGCGGAGACCTGCCCCGCCGCGGCACCGCTGTGTGCGATGGATACCTGCAGATGCTGCCCCGTGCAGGCCGGCATGCCTGCTCCGGAAGGCACCGCCGTCGTGGTCGACGCCGCCGGATTGGAGGGGCCGGCATTGCCGATCACCGCGGTTACCGAAAATCCCGGGCAACCCGGCATCAGCTGGTTCAACCCCGGCAACATCGCAGGAACCTTGATTGCCGAGCCGCCTCCCGGCGGGGTCACCTGCAGATAGGTGAAGGCCGGGTCGCATGGGGGGCCGTAGTCCACACCGGTTGGAACGCTGAATAGGGCATAGACAGGTTTGTTCGGGACCACAAGGGCGGCAGCTCCGGCCTTTTGTCCCGCCGGCCTTCCAAGAATCGACTCCACCTTTGCGGCCTTGATCGTCGCCCCGGTCTGGCCCACCACTCCCACGACCTTGGGCCAACCTGCAAGGTGGCAATAGGTGGACGAAGTGTTGGTGAAGACCAGCTCCCCGGCCACCGTCCCGGCCGCTTGGCCCACCTGGGAAAAGGAGACCGACAACTGCGCAGTCGAGCACGCGGGCGCGGCGGCGGGATTGGAAAAGAAGCCCGCGGTATTCGCTGTGGCCGGTGTCGTGGTGCCGGCCGCCGAACCTGCGGTGGCGCCGGCGCCGCACGCTGCCAGGACCAACCAAGAGAGCAGCGCAACTGCAATGTTGCGACTCGAACCCTTGGCACTCGTCGCGTAATGCACGGCCCGATGTTACCAGAACCCCTCGGGGTCCGCCCCAAAACCAGGACGCCACGCCTCGGCCCGAATAGCCTGCGTGGCGTCCCAAATCCCCCTACAGGATGGGGCTTAGACCTGCGCCCTTGCCCTCAGGGCGGAGAGCTCCTCCGCGAGCCGGGCGGGCAGTCGATCTCCAAACTGGGCGTAGTGGCTCGCAATCGCCTCCACTTCTGCCAAGAGATCAGCCCTGTCAATGGCAAAAAGCGAGTCCTTGGTGGCTCCCGGCGCAAGAGCTACGCCGTCCAGGTCGAGCTCTCCGGCCTTGGGAACCAAGCCAAGTGGGGTCTCTTGGGCGTCGGCCCTGCCTTCGAGACGGTCGACGATCCAAGCCAGCACGCGCGAGTTCTCCCCGTAGCCGGGCCAGATGAATCTGTTGTTCTCGTCCTTGCGGAACCAGTTGACCAGGTATACCCGTGGAAGCTTCAAGTCCTTGCGCTCAGCGAACTTAAGCCAGTGCCCGAAGTAATCGGCCATGTGGTAACCACAGAATGGAAGCATCGCGAAGGGATCGCGGCGCAGGTTGCCAACCGCACCCACTGCGGCTGCCGTGGTCTCCGAAGCCATGGTCGACCCCAGGAAGACCCCGTGCTCCCAAGAGTAGGCCTCCGTGACCAGCGGAGCCAGCGTGCGGCGTCTGCCACCGAAGAGCATGGCCGAAATCGGCACTCCCCGGGGGTCCTGCCATTCGGCGGCGATCTGGGGGCATTGGGCGGCGCTCACGGTGAAGCGGGCATTGGGGTGTGCGGCAGGCTTGCCGGAATCCGGATCGTAGGGCTTGCCGGTCCAGTCAGTGAGATTGTCCGGTCGTTCGCCGTCCATGCCTTCCCACCAAACGTCGCCATCAGCGGTGAGGGCCGTGTTGGTGAAGATGGTGTTGGAGGTAAAGGTCTCCATCGCGCTTGGATTGGTGGAATAGCTGGTTCCCGGGGCAACACCGAAGAAGCCCGCCTCGGGGTTCAGGCCCCACAGACGGCCGTCCTCGCCCACCCGCAGCCAGCAGATATCGTCGCCGAGGGTCTCCACCTTCCATCCGGGAAGGGTGGGCACAAGCATCGCGAGGTTGGTCTTGCCGCAGGCCGAGGGGAAGGCGCCGGTCACGTAATGGACCTCGCCGCGCGGCGAGGTGAGCTTGAGCAGCAGCATGTGCTCGGCCAGCCAGCCCTCGTCCCGGGCCATCACGGAGGCGATACGCAGTGCCAGGCACTTCTTGCCGAGCAGCGCGTTACCGCCATAACCGGAACCGAAAGACCAGATCTCACGGGTCTCGGGGAAATGGGAGATGAAGATGTTGTCCGGGTTGCACGGCCAAGCCACGTCATCCTGGCCCTCGGCCAGGGGGCTGCCGACCGAATGCAGCGAATGAACGAAGTCGCCGTCCTCGCCCAGCGCCTCGAGTACCGGCGCGCCCATGGTGGCCATAATCCTCATGTTGCACACGACATAGGCGGAGTCAGTGATCTCAACGCCTACCAAGGAGAAGGGTGAGCCGACAGGGCCCATCATGAAGGGAATGACGTACATGGTACGCCCCCGCATGCTGCCCCGATAGAGGTTGGTCATGGTCGACTTCATCTCGGCCGGGTCGCTCCAGTTGTTGGTGGGCCCGGCATCCTCCTCGCGTTCCGAACAGATGAAGGTACGGCCCTCGACGCGGGCAACGTCCTTGGGGTCCGAGTGCGCCCAGTAGCTGTTAGGCCGCTTGGCGTCGGAGAGGCGCTTGAACGTGCCCTTCTCCACCAGCTGCTGCGCCAGCTGGTTGAACTCCTCTTCGGAGCCGTTGCAGAAGTAGACTTCCTCTGGCTCGCAAAGCGCGGTGATTTCGTCAACCCAGTCGAGCAGCTTCTTGTTCTTGGTCGGGAAAGTCATCGATAATCCTCTCGGGGGAAGGACGAGCCGAAGTTACGAATACGTGAACAATAATTTACGGTTGGTTAATTCTTAGCGCGTTCAAGTGGGAAACAAAAACCCGATGTCTGCTGATCAGGCTCACAACAATGTCGGACACTCCGAATTCGAAGTGCTCGCACGCTTCTTCGAGCGCTCCGGCTCATCCGGACCAGGTGTTTTGGTGGGCCTCGGCGACGATGCCGCCGTGGTCAGCATCGGTAACCAGCGAGTGGCGTTATGTGCCGATGCCCTCGTCGACGGAGTCCATTTCGACGTCGCCTACTTCTCCGCGGCAGACCTTGCCGCCAAAGCGATCGCGGTCAATGCCTCCGACATCGCCGCCATGGGCGCGATCCCCAAGTACTATCTCTCGACCATCGCTTCGGGTGGCAACCTGGACGTGGAGGAGATCTTGGTGGTCATGGCCGAAGAAGCCCGCTCCCACGGGGCGCTTCTGGTCGGTGGGGAC
Organism: Actinomycetes bacterium; assembly: GCA_021850605.1. Lineage (GTDB taxonomy): Bacteria > Actinomycetota > Acidimicrobiia > Acidimicrobiales > Acidimicrobiaceae > Acidithrix. The sequence continues at coordinate 6,419 of JAJZLQ010000024.1, read as the reverse complement.
CTGGTTAGTTCGGGCGAGCTCAATGTTTCGGTTTCCGCGGTCGGCGTTTTTGAGCCCGGCTCGGCCGTCCTTCGCCGCTCCGGGGTACGTCCTGGAGATGTGCTCCTGGTCACCGGGCCTCTTGGCGCTTCGGCCCGCGGCCTGCGCGGACTGCGCGAAGGGGACAAGTCGCTGAGTGTCGCCGCGCGCGAGGCCCATCTACGGCCGCGCCCCCAGCTCACAGCAGGCCAACTCGCCGCCAGACTTCAGGCGCACGCGGCGATCGATGTTTCCGACGGCTTGCTGGCGGACCTGGAGCACATGCTTGTTGCGAGCGGCGTCGGAGCCGAGCTCGGGGAAATTCCGCGCTTCGATGGCGCGACGCCGGAGGAGGCTCTCTACGGCGGCGAGGACTACCAGCTCCTCATCGCCACCGACAAGCCGGCAGAGCTTGCCTCCGCCTTCCAGGATGAGGGCCTTCCCCGGCCTTTCGTCATCGGCAGGGCCGTGCCGGCGCCTTTGGTCCGCCTACTGGAAGGGCGCCGTTATCGCCCCGGCGGCTACACGCATCGGCTCTGAGACTTTGCTGCTCAGCCGCCCAAGGTGGCCGACGCCGTCATGCAGAGGTCGCCCTGGCAGGTGATCTCGATTTGGACCACCGAATCACCCTGCTGCCTGGCATGTATCTCCGCCTCCTGACCTTCGAAGATCGGCGACCGGGCACGGAACTCGAAGGCGGTCACCTTCCCCAGCCCAACCCCCAGCAATGACTCAAGCGCAGCCGAAGCAAGCAGCGGTCCATGGACCACCAGTCCCGGGTATCCCTCGAAGTGCTGGCAGTAGGAGCGGTCATAGTGAATCTTGTGCGGGTTCCCGGTCAGGGCGGAGTAGGTGAAAAGCATGGGCGACAAAGCCCGCAACCTGCCGTCACGCGCGAAGCCGCCGGCACCTGTGGTTTCCCGCGCCCCGAAGGTGAGCGAGCCCGCCTCGCCGTCGAGGGCGGGCAGTTCGAAGGGACGATAGGTGGCGGGCGGCGGATCGAAGAAAACCAGTGACTGTTCCTCGACGCGCGCCAGCTCGCCATGCTGGCTGATGCGATGTTCGAGGGTGACGAAGACAAGGTCGCCGGAGCGTCCCGACTTCTGCTCCACCTTGGTGCAAATGGTGACCTTCTCCGCGGGCGAGCCGGCTGCCAACGGAGCCAGGAGCTTCACGCTGCCGCCCGCGTACATGCGGCGCCTCGCGGGAACCGGAGGAACCACGCTCGCCTCCCCGCGCCGAAGGTGGCCGTCGGGGCCGAGTTCGCCCGGCTTGTAGGCGCGGTGAAAATATACCCAATGCCAAACAGCGGGAAGATCCGCAAGCTCATCGTCCGTCGCCTCGCGGCCGAGAAGCGCCGCCAGCGCCATCGCGCTCTCGCGTGCCATCGACTCGCTCGAGCGCTCCTCGCGCCCGATATATTCCGCATACCGCGCCCCTTGCGCATCAGTCATTGCGAACCTCCCTGAGCTGGTTAGATACTACGCCCGACCGGGCGGGGGTGCCATGCCGTTCCATCCTCGACGAACGCCTCTATGCTTGGTCCGTACCTTAGATAGATGGGGAATCACGCCATTGATTAGCGCTTTCGTGCTCATCCAGACCGAGGTGGGAAGCATCTCAGAGGTTGCGCAGAACCTGCGCGGCACCCCGGGGGTCGACTTCGCCGACGAAGTGACCGGTCCCTACGATATCGTCTGCCGGGTGCACGCTGACGACCTCATCTCCTTGGGCGACAGCGTCACGGCGGCAATTCAGCGTATCGAGGGCGTAACCCGCACGCTCACCTGCCCGGTTACCCGCAACATCTCGCTAGCCGACCTCTAGTTGGGTTCACTTGGTGGATTAGAGGCTGCAACGAAGGCGTTTACCCCCAAGGCCCGTGATGAACAGCCCTCCAAGGCTTTCGCGCCGATACAGGCGCCGCGCCATCTGATCCCGGAGGTGCCAAGAAGTCCTGAGTCCCCGACGGGAACCAAGCCCTGGAAGGAGTGGAAGGCGGCCGGCTACAGGCGCTCCGGGGCCGCCAAATCGATACCCATGGGAACCCGGACATAGATTGCCGCTTGGGCGAACAGGATCAACCGCTGGAGCAAACGTGCGCATCCGGCAATGACGAATCGGGGCCAACAACCAGTTGCCGGCTACGACCTTCGCCGTGATCGCAGGTCACGCCCGGGCGGGGTGAAGG
>JAJZLQ010000024.1:0-4200 GCA_021850605.1 Actinomycetes bacterium | reverse complement strand
TGGAGCGCCCACCGGGCCAACCTCTCAGCCGCGCCCGATCCCTTGCCTCCCGGTGCGGCCCAGTCCTGGTCCTACCACTGCGATGCGCGCAAAGCCCTGGCGCGCATTGAACAATAGAGCCTCCCCGGGGCGCCCTCTCGCCAGCTCCCCCGGGGATAACAGAGGCCGCAGCTGCCCCGATCTGGAGCGCGGAGCGGGACCGGCGAGCGAGCGGCGGGCCCCCACACCGGGCAGCATTACCAGCCGCTCGCCGGAAAGCAATGAGAGCTCGGCCAGCGTACGCCGGTCCGCAATGCCCGGGAAAACGAGCGTGTTCTGAAACAGGGTCAGCATCCCGTCCGAAAGGCCTGGCCAGCGATAACGTGCCTGGCTGAGGTCCTGCAACACGCCGAGCACCAGTACTCCCTGGGAGGCCCCCTCCGAAAGAATCCCGCCGAGATCGTGCAGCGGGGCGATGTTGGCCATTTCGTCCAGCAGGAGCTTCACCGCAGGCACCGGCCGTGCCGAGCCGCCTCCGGCGACGCGTGCGTTCGCCTGGGCATAGGCCGCCTGCTTGACGCCGGCGATCAGCCCGGCGACGACGGGCGACAGTAGGTCCTGGACTGTGGACGGGGCCACTACGTAGAGCGTGTCGGTGGAAGCCGCGAAGGCCGTGGCATCGAAATTGGGGGAAGCGCTATCGGCCAGCACCTCCGGCATGCGGTAGGCGGAAAGCAGCCCCGCCGCAGTCGAAAGCACACCGGAACGCTCTCTCTCGGACGACGCCACCACGGCCGAGAGCGCGCTCGCGGCCTCCCTCTCCCCCTTTGCCGCCAGCATGGCCACGGCGGATTCGAGCTCCCTGCCCTCCACCATCTCCATCACTTCCGGCATTCCAAGACCTCCCAGACGCGCGGCCAGCAGGCAGGGGGCGAGCACCGCCTCCGCGCGTTCCTCCCAGAACGAGAGCGCGTGTCCGGCGTGAACAGTCGAGGATCGGACCATAGCTCTGGCCAGCAGCATGGCACGCTTGAAATCGACGGCCTCGCCCACCGGCGAGAAGCGCAGTGGCGTTGCCCAGCCGGGCACCGGTGTGCTGCCTGATGGGTCGAAGACCCAAACCCGGCCGTGACGGGAACGCTCCTTGGCCGTGCTGGCCATAATGTCGACCTTGGTACTGGTCACCACCGTCGCCTGCTGGGAGGCGAGCAGGTTGGGCACAACCAGCGCGGTGGTCTTGCCACAGCGCGGCGGACCCAGCACCAACAAGTGCGACTCGCCGTCCAGATGAACCGGGCCACCTCGGCCCCTGCCCAGGTAGAACAAATCCCCACCTCCCCTTGCCTACGGGAGTCGGGCCGGCTGGAGCCGGCGATCAGGCGAGCTGTGAGCGCCGGCTATGGCATCATGCGAGCGAAGCGATGGCGGTCTCGTCCGGCTCGGCCTGCTGTCGCTGGGCCTCTGCCGGTACGGTCCCGCGGGCCAGCAACCAGTAGGTCACTCCCGACACGATCAGCCCCGCAAAGATGGAAAAGTCGGCGCCGTTCGTGGCATTGGAGACCACGCTGACATAGTGGGGATAGGCGTCCAAGGTGAGCATCGCGGCTACCATGCCCAGGATCTGGGCGATCACGCCGGGCCAATGAATACCGTTCTTCCGGTAGTAGAGGGATCCTTTGGTCCGCTGGAGATCGATCGCGGAGTAGCGCCTGCCCCTCAGCAACCAGTCGACCAGATAGACCGCCGTCCAGGGCGCCACCCAGACGATGATGAAGAGGATGAACTCGCTGAGCAGGGTATTGAAGGATGCGGAGAATATCGCATAGGAAGTCAGCCCGGTAACGATCACCGTGTCCAGGATGACGGCCTGCCAGCGCGAAATCTTAAGCCCCAGCGCCTGCAGGGTCACCCCCGAGGAATACAGGTCGAGGCTGTTGATGGCGAAGAGCTGGACGATGGCAACGATCAGATAGGGCCAAATGAACCAGGGCGAAAAGTGGGTGGCGATTCCGGTGATGGACCCCGAATCGGAGCCGACGAAGGTGGCAACAGCGGCACCCAGGGTCATCAGCAGCACCGATGGAATGAAGGTGCCCAGGAAGACCCAGCCCACTGTGGCCTTGCCCGAGGTATGGCGAGGAAGGTAGCGGGAATAGTCGTTGCCGTTCTCCGTCCATCCAAGGCCTGAGGCGGAGATGATGAAGGCCAGGCCCTCGAGCATCGTCTGCCAGTTCGCACCATGGCGGACCGAGTGGACGTTGACATGCCCCACCGCAAGGAAGGCGAAGATCACGAAGAGAATGATGAACGGGATCACGAGCACCCGCATCGCCTTGAGTATCGCCGCGTGGCCGAGGAGGGGAAGCAGCAACTGGATCAGCGCCGCCAGCAGGATTAGGCCGACCTTCAGGCCGGTCGAGCTGTGCAAACCCACCTTGGAAGAAAGCGCGAGTCCGGCGATCACCACCAGTGCCAGGCCCTCGGTTTCGAAACCCACCTGTGTCAGCCAGTTGAATACGGCGATCAGCTTGGAACCGTGAGGGCCGAATGATGCCCGATTGATGGTAAAAGTGGTTGTTCCCGCCTCCGGACCCTGCAAGCTGGTGAGTCCGAGCAACGCGTATGAGAGGTTGCCGACAATGATGATGAAGACCGCCTGGGCGAAGGACAGTCCGAAAGTCATCAGGATCGCGCCGTAGACCAGGATCTCCACATTGAAGATTGCGCCGCCCCACATCCAGAAGAGGTTGACCGGCTTCGCCCAGCGCTCCCGGCTTGGCACGTAGTCGATTCCACGTCGCTCGATGCCGGAAGGCCCAGCCTCCGCAATCGGTATCTCGAACACTTCCTTCACGGATTGGCTCCCTCTTCAGTCTCGGCGCGGTGCCTTGGGCCCCGCCCCAGCACAAGTCAAGATATTAGATTCGCTACGCTGTCCCGACCTGCGCAAAAAAGCAGGAAACAAAGCTGTAACCGGCGCGGGCCACGAAGGCCGCCCACACAACGTTAGGAACTTAGGAGATCCAGTGTGCGTTCGGAGCCAGCCACAGCGGCAGTTCCGGCCGAGTGGCCCTGGTCGGGGTTAAGGATCGGAGTCCCACATGCCGATAACCAGTTGGGGCAGGTAGCCGGTGGTACCTCGCGTATAAAAGCCCATGCCGACGAGCCACCTGAGTCAACTAAAAGATACGCGCAACATGACCAGGGTACCGCTACGCCCACGCCCCCCGGGGGAGGCAGTCCGTGATTGACAACACAGCGGCCAAACTCGCAAGACGCTATCGCACGAGCGCGCCTGTGTCCGTGAACACGACCGCTACCTCGCGTATCCGCGCACTCTTCTCGGATCCGAGCCCGGCAGCCATCACCCTCGAGGTGATCGCCGCTTGCGCCATTGCCTCGGTGTTGCCGCTCCGCCACTGGCCGGGGCCCTCGCTCATAACCCTTGTCACCGCCCTCGCAGTGGTCCTGGCCAACGCCGGCGTGCGAGTCGCGATCGGCAAGCGCCTGCCACGCTGGAGCGTGCAAGTGGACGTCGCGCTTGGCAACCTCTTCGTCACCGCCATCGCCGCGGCGGGGGCCGGTGCCCACGTAAACCTGGCCAACCTCTACCTTCTTCTCGAGGTCTACGCCCTCCTGTACCTGCCCTTGCGCTCAGCACTCTGCCACCTCGGTGCCGCCGGGATCGCCTACGCGATCGTACTTACCGTCGGGCCACCAACCGGCGAAGCGCCGATCATCGCCTGGCTGTCGGTTTTCGGTACCGCCATCGCCCTCGGTGCAGTCGTGATCGGCCTGGTGAGCGTCCTGCGCAATGTCGCAAGGGAAGACCCTCTGACCGGACTTGCCAACCGGCGCATGTGGGACGAGCGCTTTGAGGAGGAGATGGAACGCTCGGTGCGGAGTGGCGCTGCGCTGTCCATAATCATGGTCGATATTGACAGCTTCAAGGCCGTAAACGACGCCGGGGGCCACGAGGCGGGCGACCGCTTGCTCCAAGAGATCGCCCGTGCCTGGCAAGGGGTGGTACGTGACGGCGGGGATTTCCTCGCGCGTCTAGGCGGCGACGAGTTCGGACTTCTCGCACCCGGGTGCGACGAGATCGGCGCCCAGGCGCTGGCCGGGCGCCTCGCCCAGTCTCTGCCGCGGGGTGCCACAGCCTCAATCGGCGCCGCTACCTGGGACCGGAGCGAAAACGCCTCTGATCTTCTGCGCCGAGCC